>DASXTN010000234.1:0-3493 GCA_036505435.1 Thermoanaerobaculia bacterium
CCCTGCTCGATCCGGTCCGCGACGTCGAGCACGTTCGTGACGAGAACGGAATGGAACGCCGTGATCGCGCGGCCGGACTCGGTCACGAGCGTGGGGGCGGGCACCTTCTCTTCGTCGCAGATCGACTTGATCGTGTAGACGACGTCGTTGGCGTACTCCTGGACCGAGTAATTCATCGAGGAGTCGAATGCGGTCTTCGACCCATCGTAATCGACGCCGAGACCCCCGCCGAGGTTCAGGTACTCGATCGGGACGCCGAGGGCCCGCAGCTTCGCATACACGCGGCCCGCCTCGCGAATCGCGTCCTTGATCTTTCGGATGTCGGTGATCTGCGAACCGATGTGGAAGTGGAGCATCACCATCGCGTCGAGGATCCGCCGGCGCTTCAGGATCTTGACGGCTTCGAGCATCTCCGGCGTGGTCAGGCCGAACTTCGCGGCTTCGCCGCCCGACTTTGCCCACTTGCCGGAGCCGCGCGCGTAGAGCTTGGCGCGCATGCCGAGAAGGGGCCGTATCCGGCGTTGCCGCGCGACCGACAGGATCCGATCGAGCTCCGACACCTTCTCGAGCACCAGGACGACCTTCTTGCGCATGCGCAGCCCATTCAAGGCCATGCCGACCAAAGCGTCGTCCTTGTAGCCGTTGCAGACGATGAGCGACTCGGGTGCGAGATCGGCGGCGATCGCCGCGAGGAGCTCGGGCTTGGAGCCGGCTTCGAGACCAAACCCGTAGGGTCGTCCCGCCTCGATGATCTGCTCGACGACGACTCGCTTCTGATTCACCTTGATCGGAAACACCCCTCGGTACACGTTGCCGTACTCGAATTCTTCGATCGCACGTGCGAAGGCGTTGTTCAGGTCCGCGACCGCTGACGCGAGGATCTGCGGGAACCGGATGATGATCGGAGCCGTGATTCCGCGGAGTCCGACCTCGTCGACGATCTGCTTCAACGCGACCCCGCGCTCCGGTTCCCTCGTGGGCCGGACCACGAGGTTGCCTTCCTCCGAGACGTAGAAGAAGCGCTTCCCCCAATGCGGGATGCCGTAGAGAACCGCGGAGTCGTCGAAGCGCTCCCCCGGGCGGGGACGCGCGATCGGCGGCACCGGATGCGGTCGGCGAATTGGTTTGGGCGTGGCCATCAGGCGGAATCGTACACGGGGTCACGTCGAGGGGTTAGTGCGCTCTTCGCTATGAAGCCGGGGCAACTGACAAACTCTGTTCGCGGACGCGCGGCTACCGTCTCGATTCAGCGCGTTCGGTTCTCGCGCGGCCGCGCGACAGAGTCCCCGGACTCTTGCGCGGGACCTCTTCCTCTTCGGGCGAGATCACGCGGCCGGTGCCGCCAGCGCGCCCGGGAGCGCTCTCGCGATCCCGCGCTCGCTCCCGCGTCATCTCTTCGCCGGTGGTCTCTCCCGGTTCGCCACCCCTCTTTCGACGACCTTCGATCTCGTCTCTTGCCACTTCGGCCTCCTTGGTCTCATCGGGTGCACCTTCCGTGCCGCCTCGGAGACGGACGTCGAGCTGCGGCGACGGGATCTCGATGCCGCGCGCTTTGAGCACCTCGTAGACGAGATAATTGAGCTCGCTCCGAAACGATCCGGCGCTGTGGAGGAGCTTCGAGGTCCAGCAGAGCAGCTCGAACCGCAGCCCCGACTCTCCGAACTCCCGAAACCACACGCGCGGAGGAGGGTCCGGCAGGATGTTCTCCGACCGCCCGGCTGCCTCGAGAAGCGCCGCCTCGACTTCGTTCGGATCGCTGCCGGAGGCAACCGTAATCGGGATCCGATAGCGCACCCGCCGCTGGCGAAAGCTGCGGTTGGTGACCGTGTCGGAGATGAACTTCGAGTTCGGAACGATCAGGTGGATGTCGTCGTTCGTACGGATGACCGTCGCCCGGCCTCGAATCTCCATCACGTCGCCGATCACGTCGCCGACCTCGATCGAGTCGCCCACCTGGATCGGACGCTCGATCAGGATGATCAAGCCGGCCACGAAGTTCTTCACGATGTCCTGGAGCCCGAATCCAAGGCCGATCCCGAGCGCGCCGCCGAACACCGCGAGCGTCGTCGCGTTGACGCCGAGCGGCTGGAGAGCGACAAGGATGCCCAGGGCCAGGATCACGTAACCGAATACGCGTCCGATCGCATAGCGCGAGCCGACCGCGAGGCGGGTGCGCCCGAGCAACCGGTCGGCGATGAAGCTCCTCGCGAATCGCGAGAGCACGAGGCTCACGACGAAAATCGCGAGCGCGAGGAGAACGCTCGAGACCGTCACCTGGGTTTCGCCGACTTTGAAAAGCCGCAGGGAAAGAAAATCACTCATCCAGACACCGAAAGTGCAGGATCGGTGCCCCTCGGCGAGGGGTCATTGACCCTACGGCTTGCCCAGCAGCTCCAGAGCCGCGAGAGTCACGGTCTTCACCCCGGTCTTGATCGTCGGCTCACGGTCCGGCGCGAAGAGCGGTGAGTGAAGTGAAGGAAGCGTCTCGCCGGACGCCTTCGCCGCTTCGAACTTCTTCGGTTCGACTGCGCCGACCCAGACGAGCGTAGCGGGAACTCCCGCGCGTCCGTACTCCGAGAAGTCTTCCCCTCCCATGACGGGTTCGGCCGCGGAGACATTTGCCGGTCCGAGCCCGCGCGAGAGCGCGTCCGCCACCCGCTTCGTCAACGCCGGATCGTTGTAGGTCGCGTGCGTTCCTTCGCCGACCGTCACCTGCGGAGGTTTCGGCGCACCCGCGGCGGCCGACTCGGCCTTCGCGATCCGCTCGATCGACGCAAGCATGCGCTTGCGAACGTCGTCCTTGTAGGACCGGACGGTGAGCTGCAGCTTGACCTCGTCCGGGATGATGTTGTGTTTGGTTCCACCGTGGATCGACCCCACAGTCACGACTCCGGGGTCGAGCGGGTTGTTTTCGCGGCCGACGATCGTCTGGAGCGCCAGGACCGTGCGGGCGGCGATCACGATCGGGTCGACCGTCGTGTGCGGGTACGCGCCGTGCCCCCCTTTTCCGTAGATCGTGATGTCGACGGAATCGACGTTGGCGAACGCGTAACCGGAGATGAACTCGACTTTTCCGGAGGGCGCCTCCGCGCTGTCGTGGATGGCGAAGGCGAAGTCGGGCTTGGGGAACCTCGTGAAAAGACCGTCCTCGAGCATCCGCCGCGCGCCGCCGCCCTTCTCCTCCGCTGGCTGGCCGACCATGACGAGTGTCCCGCGCCAGCGGTCCTTCGCCCGCGAGAGCAGCGTCGCCGCGCCGATCCAGGAAGTCATGTGGACGTCGTGGCCGCACGCGTGCATCACGTGCACCGTATCGCCCGAGTCGTCTTTCGTCGTGACCTTGCTCGCATACGGAAGCCCCGTCTTCTCTTCGACGGGCAGCGCATCGAGATCGGTCCGCAGCATGACCGTCGGGCCGCTTCCATTCCGGAGGATTCCGACGACACCCGTCTTTCCAACTCCGGTCGTGACTTCGAAGCCCAGGGCGCGCAGTCGC
>DASXTN010000235.1:0-6514 GCA_036505435.1 Thermoanaerobaculia bacterium
GCCTCTGCGGGCCGAAGAGCGGCGCCGCGTCCGCCATCTGCTGATCGACGAGTACCAGGACACCAACACCTCGCAGGATGCGCTGGTCAAGCTTCTGGGGGAGGGCGCGGACTCGCTCTGCGCGGTCGGCGACGAGGACCAGGCTATCTACCGCTGGCGCGGGGCCGAGGTGGAGCACATCCTCCGGTTCGATTCCGACTTTCCGGGAGCCCGGATCGTCCCGCTCGAGCGCAACTACCGCTCGACGGCGGAGATCCTCGCCGCCGCCTCAGGCCTCGTCTCACACAACCGGCGCCGGCGGGAGAAGATCCTCCGCGCCGACCGCGGCGCCGGGGCTTCGGTGCGCCTCTGGCGCTTCGACGAAGACCGGGCGGAGATCGAGGCGGTCGCCCGGGAAGTTGCGCAGTCTGGGCGCGCGCCGGGCGAGACCGCCATCTTGTATCGCACCAACGCCCAGTCGCGCCCCTTCGAAGAGGAGCTCGTGCGGCGCCGTATCCCGTACGTCGTGGTCGGCGGAATGAAGTTCTACGAGCGCGCCGAAGTCAAGGATGTGCTCGCGTACCTCCGGTTGGCCGCGCGTCCCGACGATGACCTCGCGTTCCGGCGCGTGGTGAACGTGCCCGCGCGCGGCATCGGAGCGGCGACCCTCGACCGGATCGGCCGCGCGGCCCGGGAGACCGGTAAGTCCTGGTGGGAAGCCTCACGGAATCTGGCGGGACTGACCGAACGCGCGCGGACGGCACTGACGCGTTTTCGCGGCATCGTCGAGGATCTCCATCAGAAGGCGGAGACGTTCACCCCGTCGGCTCTCCTGGAGCATCTTCTCGGCGTCACCGGCTACGCCGCGCTGTACGAGGGCTCGGGGGAGCGCGAGGACGTCGCCCGGCGGGAGAACATCCAGGAGCTTCTCTCCTCGGCGCGGGAGTTCGAGCGGCGAAACGCCGAGGGCGCGGCGATCGCCGAATACCTCGACGCCGTAGCGCTCGCCACGGATGCCGACACGGCGGCTTCGAGCGGCGGCGCCGTGACGCTCTCGACACTGCACGCCGCCAAGGGACTGGAGTTCGCGTCGGTCTTCGTCGTCGGCCTCGAGGAGGGGTATCTCCCCCATGGGCAATCCTCGCAGGACGAAGACGAGCTCGAGGAGGAGCGCCGGCTGCTCTATGTCGGGATGACGCGCGCGAAGGACGCCCTGACGCTCACGCTCGCCGACCGGCGCTTGGTCTACGGGCGCATCGAGAACCGCAGGCCTTCCCGCTTCGTGGAGGAGGTCCCGCGTGCGGCTCTGGACGAGCAGTACTTCGGCCGGCCCGCGCCCGCCATCTTCGCCGCCCGCTCGGGCGCGGAAGATCTCGTCGCCGACGATCGGCCGCTTCGCCGCGGCCGGCGCGTGCGTCATCCCCGATACGGCTACGGCGTCATCCTTGGCGAAGAGGGGAGCGGCGAGGAGACGCGGCTGACCGTCTACTTCGACCGGGCCGGCAAGAAGAAGTTCGTGGCCCGCTACGCGGACTTGACGCCGGCGTGACACAACATCCGTGTGCTCTCACCCACGACTCGCGTTGTGTCCGGGGTCGCGACGTTTATTTCTTGCCCAAACTGCTCGCACAACAGTAGCAGCAAGCCCTAGAATTTTGGTGCTTGTCCAACGAAGCCGATACTTGCCGTCGGTATGTCCTGCCAAGGCTCTACGAAGCAGGCTGGACCGACGACCAGATCAGCGAGCAGAAGTACTTCACGGACGGTCGGATCGTTCCGGTGGGTCGGAAACATCGCCGCCGTCCTGGCAAGAAGACCGACTACCTTCTCGCCTACAAGCCGGACTTTCCAATCGCGGTCGTCGAAGCGAAGGCTGACTACAAGTTGCCCGGCGACGGACTGCAGCAGGCGATGGCCTACGCGGAGATCCTGGACTTGCGGTTTGCCTACTCGACCAACGGCCACGGAATCGTCGAGCACGACTTCACCACCGGGAAGCAGGCCGAGCTTTCGCTGTTCCCTTCTCCGGAAGCTCTGTGGAAACGTCTACGCGGCGTGGCCGTGCCGGCCGACGAGAAGGCAGCCGAGGACCTCATCTTCCCCTTCAACCGTGAGCTTCGGAACCCGGATGGCTCAGTCAAAACGCCACGTTACTTCCAGGCAATTGCGATCAATCGGGCCGTTCGCGCCGTCCTCGAAGGGAAGAAGCGGATCTTGCTCACGATGGCGACAGGCACTGGAAAGACGTTCACGGCAGTCCAGATCGTGTGGAAGCTCTGGAAGACAGGACGCAAGCGCCGAATTCTCTACCTTGCAGACCGGAACATTCTCGTAGATCAACCAATCTCGCGGGAGTTCTCAATCTTCGGCGACGCCGTCTGGAAAATCCAGGGCGAGGCAAAGAAAGGACGAGAGATCTACTTCGCCCTCTACCAGGCCATCTCGGAGGACGAGATCCGGCCTGGCCTCTACCGCGAGTATCCTCCGGATTACTTCGACCTGATCGTCGTGGACGAATGTCACCGAGGAAGCGCTCGCGATGAGTCGCGCTGGCGGGACATCCTCGAATATTTCGCGCCGGCCGCCCAGATCGGCATGACGGCGACGCCAAGGCGCACGGACAATGTGAACACCTACAGGTACTTTGGCGAGCCAATTTTCACCTACAGCCTTGCGACAGGAATCGACGACGGCTTTCTCGCGCCGTACAGGGTCCTCCGCATCGTTTCAACCCTCGACGCCACGGGCTGGCGTCCTGAGAAAGGCCAGCTGGACCGCCACGGCCTCCTGATACCGGACGAGGAATACGGTACGAAAGAATTCGAGAAACTTCTTTCAGTCCCTACGCGCACGGAGGCGGTCGCTCGCCACCTGACGCGGTACCTCAAGAGAACAAACCGTTTCGACAAGACGATCGTTTTTTGCGTGGACATGGAACATGCCGAGGATATGAGGCGAGCTCTTCATCGCGCCAACGACGATCTCACAACGGCGTATCCCCATTATGTCGCCCGGGTCGTCTCGGACGAAGGTAGGGAGGGCCGCCGGCACCTGGACGATTTCCGTGATCCCGAAAAGATCGTACCGGTCATCCTGACGACCTCTCAGATGCTGACCACAGGCGTTGATCTGCCCGATTGCCGAAATATCGTTCTATTCAAGAACATCGAGTCCATCGTCGAGTTCAAACAGATCATCGGCCGGGGCACACGGCTCTATCCCGAGAAGGACAAGCTTTTTTTCACCATTCTCGACTACGTCGGCGCGACCCGCCTCTTTGCCGATCCTGAGTTCGACGGAGAGCCGGAGCTGGCCGTCGAGGAAGCAATCGAGGCCGAAGACGAGCCGCTCGGGGAAAGCAAGGCGTTTCCGGAGAGCATTCCGTGGGAAGGAGAGTCTGCAGAGGCAGAAGAAGGGCGGCGGCGGAAGTACTACGTGGATGGCCTTCACGTCGAGATCGGCGCAGAGGCCGTCTGGCAAATCGACGCCGAGGGGAAACGGATGCGGCTCGCAAGCTACGCGGAATTCTCTGCTGAGCAAGTCCGGAAGCTCTTTTCGAGCGCGACCGAGCTGAAGTCGCGCTGGACCTCCGAGGAGCAGCGCAAGCAGATCATTGACGCACTGGAGGAAAGGGGCATCGAGCTGGACCAACTCGCGGAAGTAGCAGGTCAGTCCGAGGCCGACCCGCTGGACCTCTTGGTCCACATCGCCTGGAATGCTCCTCTCCGGACAAGGCGTGAGCGGGCTGAGGGAGTCTTACGGGGTAAGCACGCCTTCTTCGAGCGATACACCCCCAAAGCCCGAGAGGTTCTGAGAGAACTCCTTCAGAAGTACGCCGAGCACGGCCCGTCGCAGCTTCAAGACCTGAGGATTCTCGAGGTGCCCCCGATATCCGAACTCGGTTCGCCAACCGAAATCGCACGACTGTTCGGAGGGCCAGCTGACTTCAGAAAGGCCATCTCAGAGTTAGAGCAAGTCATTTACGCGGCATAATTTATCATCTTTACTACATTTTATGTAGTTTCTACGTCATTATATAAAGTTTCATTGATATAGACTAGGCGCAGTGAAGAGCGCCGGAATCGAACAAGATCGGCGGCGCCGCCTAGCCCGGATCGCCGCAGGCCAGGCTGGCTACTTCACCTCTCGGCAGGCTGCTTCGGTCGGCTACTCCACAAGGCTGCAGCATCACCATGCCTCTCGCGGGAACTGGCGACGAGTCGAGCGAGGCATCTACCGTTTCCCGGAGTGGCCCGCCGAAGAACACGAGGACCTGGCGCTGATCGGCCTGTGGAGTGGCCCAGGAGGCGTGATTTCGCATGACTCGGCTCTCGAGTTTCATGGACTGAGCGACGTTCTCCCCGACCAGGTCCACCTGACAGTTCCGCCCGGCTTTCGCAAGCGGCGTGATCGCGTAGTTCTTCACAAGGCAGAGATCCGACTTTCCGACATCGCCGATCAAGCCGGCTTCCGTGTCACGACGCCTCTGCGAACGATCGCGGATGCCGCGGGATCGGCTCTTTCTCCGGAACACCTCGAGGTGGCGGTGCGCGACGGACTGCGGCTCGGCTTTTTTCGTAAGGCGAAGCTGCTCGACCTCGCGCTCGAGCTTCCACGCGAGGCCGCTATCCGGCTGCGAGCCGCGATCAAGGCCGCGGATAACCCTGCGTGAATCGCTATGCCACCGCGGCGGCTTTCCGGCAGTCTCTCGAAGAGCGGCTTCGAGCGCAGGCACCTGCGAACGTTGGCCGCCTTCGGAAGCGACTTGCGATGGAGCGTCTGCTCGTTCGCCTCCAAGCGCACTCGCCGGAAAGTTGGGTTCTTAAGGGAGGCGTCGCGCTCGAGCTACGGCTTAGAGAACGGGCCCGGGCGACGATAGACATGGACCTCAGTCTGGAGCTCGAAGTGGCCACAGCAGTATCCGCGATCGGGGAAGAGATCCTTGACCGCCTGCATGGCGCGTCGGAGCGGGACATGGACGATTACTTCGAGTTTCGGATTCCGCGAGCCGCCGACTGCAACCTCCGCATCGAAGGCATTAACGCTCACCGCTTCGCCGTCGCGGCCTCTCTGGCGCGCAGAATCTTCGACCGCTTCCAACTCGACGTGGCGCCCGATGAGCCCGGCTCCATTCCCTCTGAGCAAATCGAGGGTTCGGGCCTGCTCCGGTTCGCGGAGCTCCCGACGGAACGTTTCCGAGCCATCACTCTTGAAGACATCTGGCGGAGAAGATCCACGCCTACACATATCCACGGGAGAGGCGTACCCGGGTCAAGGACCTGGTGGATATCCTTCTGATCCGAGAGCTCGGCCTTCCGGAAGTGGGTGCCGTCCGTCGGGAAATCGCGGCGGTCTTCGGCAAGCGGGCTGTCCATCCCATTCCGCAGACCCTTCCCAACCCGCCTCCCGAATGGAGGGTTCCCTTCCAAGCGGAGGCTCCCCGGACCGGACTGGGACCCATGACTCTGGATCAGGCGGAGCATTACCTGGACGAGCTCTGGAACAATCTCAGCTATTAGGAGAATCCATGCCACGCATAAAGAAAACTCGGGAACCCCTGACCGCGAAAGCCCAGCTCTCCGCGACGGTCAAGACGGCACGCGACATCATGCGGAAGGACGCTGGCTTAAACGGCGACCTCGACAGAATCCCACAGCTCTCCTGGATCCTGTTCTTGAAGTGCTTCGACGACATGGAGGAACGGCGTCAAGTTACGGAAAAGAACTACCGGCCCGCGATCGAGGCTCCGTACCGCTGGCGCGATTGGGCCGCCGACCCAAACGCCGGCCTAACGGGCGAGCCTCTCCTCCAATTCGTCAGCGGCGAGCTGTTGCCGTACCTGCGCGGTCTGTCCGGTGCGGGCAGAGGGGATTCGCGCGACGTTCTCGCCGGCGTCTTCAAAGAGACGCACAACCGGATGCTGTCCGGCTACCTCCTCCGGGAGGTCGTCAACCTGGCCAACCGCATCAACTTCAACTCCTCCGACGACATACACACGCTCGCTCATCTCTACGAATCCATGCTGCGCGAGATGCGCGACGCGGCGGGCGATTCTGGTGAGTTCTACACACCACGCCCTCTCATCCGTTTCATTGTCCAGCAGGTGGGGCCGAAGCTCGGTGAGACGGTTCTCGATCCTGCCGCCGGGACCGGCGGCTTTCTTGTGGAGTCTTTCGAAGAACTGCGCGGCCAGGTGAAGAAGGTGGAGGACGACAGGCTCCTTCGCGAACGGAGCCTATTCGGCGTCGAGAAGAAGCCCATGGCCTACCTTCTCGGCATGATGAATCTTCTGCTCCACGGCATAGACCAGCCGAACCTCCGCCGCGACAACGCGCTGAAGAACCCCCTGAATCAGATCGGCGAAAGCGCCCGCTACGACATCATCGTGACCAACCCACCGTTCGGCGGCGAGGAAGAGAAGGGAATCCAGGAGAACTTCCCCGAATCCACGCGCGCCTCCGAGACCGCGCTGCTCTTCCTCCAGTTCATCATGCGAAGCCTCAAGGCCGGCGGCCGCTGCGGTATGGTCGTCCCC
>DASXTN010000236.1:0-2750 GCA_036505435.1 Thermoanaerobaculia bacterium
GCGCAGGTACATCCCCGGCCTCGGGCGGGCTTCCCGACTCCGTCGCCGGCTCCGCGGCTCGCTCGTGCGAAATGACCATCCGGATCTCCGGGTTCGGACGGCCTCTCTGGCGGCAGTGCGCGGCGGACAGAAGGAGAAGTAGCGCCGCCAGCGCCGAGAAACGCCTCATCGCGACCTTCTTCTCTTATCGCGCCCGTACGCGGGCGGCCGGAGGATGGAAACCGACGGCGCCTCGAGGGCCAGACGGAAATCCAGCCGCCGCCGCACTTCGTCGATGGCCACGAGCTTGACTCTCATGGTGTCTCCGAGGCGGAAGACCTCTCCGCTGGACCGTCCGCGGAGGCGGTGCTGCTTCTCCTCGTACACGAAGAAGTCATTCCCCAGAGCAGCCACCGGCACGAGCCCTTCGACGAAAAAATCCTTGAGCGTGACGAAGGCGCCGAAGGACGTCACGCCGGTCACGAAGGCGTCGAACTCCCGACTAAGCTTGGCCTTCATGAAGACGATCTTCTTCCAGAGCAGGCTCTCGCGCTCGGCCTGCTCGGCACGGCGCTCTCGCTGTGACGAGAACGCAGCGATCTCGCGAAGCCGCTCGTTGATGGCGTCGAAGTCCTTTGCCGCGACCGGCCGCCCTTCCGCGAGGAGCCGGGACAACTGGCGATGGACGATCAAGTCGGGATAACGGCGGATCGGCGAGGTGAAGTGACAGTAGTACGGCGCCGCAAGCGCGTAATGGCCGCGGCACTCCTCGCTGTAGAGAGCCTTGCGCTGGGCGCGCAGGAGCAGGTCGTGCAGGAGCCGTTCCTCGGGTTTTCCCTCGATCTCGGTCAACAGCTTTTGAAAGGCCGATGGCGGAATCTCGGCCAGATCCCCCTTGAGCTGGTAGCCGAAGCTTTCGAGCACTTCCCGCAAGTCCACGAGGCGGTCCGGATCGGGCCGGTCGTGAACGCGGTAGATGGCGGGCTGCCTGGCGAAGAGAAGCTTCTTGGCGACCGCTTCGTTGGCCGCGAGCATGAACTCCTCGATCAAGCGATGCGCGACGTTGCGCGACTCCGGCACGATGCCCACGACCAAACCAGCGTCGTCGAGCACGATGTCGGCATCCGGGAGATCGAAATCGATCGAGCCGCGGGATTCCCGGCGCTTCCGCAGCAGGGCGGCGACCTGGCCCATCGTTCGGAAATCCTGGAGGAATGGTCCGTAGCGTGCCTCGTCCGCCGAGGTCGGCTCCGACTCCAGCAGCCGCGCCACCTCGGTATAGGTCATTCGGTGCGCGCTGCGGATCACCCCTTTGGCGAACTCGACGCCGACGACGTGCCCCCGGCGGTCCAGATCGAGGATCGCGGAGAGAGTCAGGCGGTCGACGCGAGGGTTGAGCGAACAGAGGCCGTTCGAGAGGCGCTCCGGCAGCATCGGCAGAACGCGCCCCGGGAAGTAGACCGACGTGCCGCGAGAGCGTGCCTCGTCGTCGAGCGCCGTTTCCTCGGCGACGTAGTAGGAGACGTCGGCGATGTGCACGCCCAGGCGAAAACCGGCCGGCGTCCGCTCGATCTCGACGGCGTCGTCGAAATCCTTGGCCGTCTCGCCGTCGATCGTGACGATGCGGTGCTCGCGAAAATCGCGCCGGCCGAGCAGGTCCTCCGTGCGGATCTCCTCGCGGAAGCGTTCCGCCTCCTCGACGACGGGCTCGGGAAAGCGCGGCGGAAGGCCGTGGGATCGCAGCACGATCTCGATATCGACCCCGGGTTCTCCGAGAAAGCCGAGCCTCTCCTCGACGACGCCGTGCGCGACGCGCCGGGCGTCCGGAAACGCCGTCAGCCGAACCTCGACGATCTCCCCCTCGCGGGCGCGATGCCCCTTGCCCTCCGCGATGCGGATCACCGCATCGATCTTCGGGTCGTATGGAACGACGACCTTGCGTCCATCCTGAGTCTCGAAGCGGCCGACGACCCGCTCGCGCGCCCGATCCAGGACTTTGACGACCGTCCCCGCGATCCGTCCCGTATCCCTGCTTCGCCGCGCGGACGATTGCGGGCGCTCTTCGCGCGCCAGGACCGTGTCGCCGTCGATGGCGCCGTGCATGCCCGCCCGGGGAATGAAGAGGTCTTCGCCCCCCTCGACGAGAACGAATCCGAACCCTTCGGGGCGCACCGTGATCCGCCCGGCCACCAGATTGGAGAACTCGATGGCCGAGTACTTCTCGCCGCGCACCCGAGCGATCTCCCCGCGCCGCTCCAGAGCGTCGAGCCTCTCGCGGAAGGGTTCCTCGTCGGGTTCGCGGATGTGAAATGCCTTCGCCAGCTCGCGGAAGGAGAGGATCCGCGATCCCTTCTGACGGAGGCGGTCGAGAATCTCGGAATCGCGCGGCAGCACGCGGCGGAGTCTACCTTGCGGGCGCGAGATCTCTCTTCGCCGCTCGCCTCGGGACGGCTGCCCGGAGATCCGCCTCAGCTCTCGTCGTTTTTTGTTTCTTCGATCGGCTGGAAGAGACCGGGGAGATCGTCGACCGACTCGGGCTCGGGAGTTATTACTTTCCTTTCCCAGCCGCAGGAATGGCAGCGGACCTTGCCGCCGACGGGGATGGACGAGCGGTTATGGGGATCCTCACAGTAGGGATTGGGACAGTTCCACGGCAGGTTCGGGGCGACCATGAGGACCTCGCGTGTTTACGCCAATTTTACTCTCCTATGGAGGCGCGGGGCGGCGGCGGCATCGAGTCCCTCCACGACGCCACGCTCCCAACGGCGCGC
>DASXTN010000237.1:0-3932 GCA_036505435.1 Thermoanaerobaculia bacterium
GGATCGAAGGAGCCGGGGTAGAGGGCCACGCGTTCCGGCATCACTTCACCTCGGCTTCGGTCGTCGCCTGTCGGAGGCCTTCGGCGAGCAGATTATAGGCAGAGACGGTCGCGAAGAGCGCGAGTCCCGGGAAGAGCGCGATCCACCACGCTTCCTCGATGTACGCCGGTGCCGCCGAGAGGATTCCTCCCCACGATGCCGCGGGCGCCGGCAGACCGACGCCCAGAAAGGAGAGAGCCGCCTCCGCAAGGATCGCCCACGACACGCCGAACGCGGCCGAAACGAGGAGTGGCGGCAGCGCGTTCGGCAGAAGATGCCTCACGAGGATCCGCAGCGGAGTCGCTCCGGCCGCCTTCGCGGCTCGCGTGTAATCGAGGCTCCTTGCCTTCAAAACCTCGGCCCGGGCGTAGCGCGCGTCAGACGGCCAAGTCGTCAGACCGATCGCGAGGACGACGGTCGCCGGCGAAGGAGGGAGAAACGCGGCGAGCGCGAGGAGCAGGAAGAGCACGGGAAAGCAGAGCACGACCTCGATCAAGCGCGAGAGCAGGAGATCGGTCACCCCCCCGAAATAGCCGGCCGCTCCGCCGATCCCGAAGCCGACCGCGAGCGACATGGTCGCCGCGATCAGCCCTATGGCGAGCGAGATCGGCGTCGCAACCACGACCCGCGCGATGAGATCGCGACCGAGGTCGTCGGTTCCGAACGGGTGCGCGAGTGAAGGCGCCTGGAGACGTTCGTCGAGTCGGATCTCCGCGGCGCGCGCGGCAAACAGCGGCGAGAGAGCGGCGACTAGCCAGAGAAGCGCCACCACGATGAGGGCGATCCGCCCTGTACCGGGCAGGCGCTGGATCACGCGAAAACTCCTCCCTCCCGAACGCGCGGATCCACGAGCGCGTATGCGACGTCGGCCGCGAGTGTCGCGGCGAGCGTCGCAACGGCGCCGACGAGCGAGAGCCCGAGCACGACGGGATAGTCGCGCGACAGGATCGAGTCGAAGTACAGCCGGCCGAGACCGGGCCAAGCGAAGATCCGCTCGACGATCACGCTGCCCGAAAGGAGACCGGGCAGGAGGAGACCGAGCATCGTGATGAGCGGGAGAAGCGCGTTTCGGAAGGCATGGCGCCAGAGTGCCGCGCGCCGCGAGACCCCGCGCGCGAGAGCCGCTGTCACGTAATCCTGCGAGCGCGCTTCGACCACCCCCGCACGCACGAGCCGCGCGAAGAAGGCGAGGGAGCCATACGTCAGACAGCTGACGGGGAGCGCGAGGTGGGCGAGCCGGTCGATGAACCCGGCAAGGCCGGGCGGCGGCGGGTCGGAGGCGACTCCGTACAACGGAAGCCACCCGAGCTCGACGGAAAGCAGCGTCTGGAGCAGGAGTGCCGCCCAGAAGACGGGCATCGAGTAGAGGGCGAACAGAGCAATCGCGGACGCGCGGTCGAAGAGCGCCTCCGGCCGGCCTCCGGCGGCCACGCCGATGGGAATCGCGATCACGAGCGTGAAAAAGAGCGCGAGACCGTTCAACGCGAGCGTCGCCGGAAGCGCTTCGCGAATCCTCTCCGAGACGGGGCGGCGGTCCACGAACGACTCTCCGAGGTCGAGCCGCGCGACCCGGCCGATCCAGCGCGCGAACCGCTCGGGGAGCGGCCGGTCGAGGCCGTACAGTCGCCGCATCTCCTCGCGCGCGGCAGCCGAAACGCGCCGGCCCGATTCTGGCGATCCCGCGGTCGCCGGACTTCCGGGAGCGAGGTGGAGCAGGAGAAAGACGAGGACGACGATGCCGAGAAGCGTGGGGATTGCGAGAGCGAGCCGCCGGACGATGTAGGCGATCACTTCGAGCGTGCGGCCGCGACCGAATCGTCCGGAGTGCCCCACCACGACAGCGGCCCCGGCGAGAAGCCGTAAAGACCGAGCGGCGAGGTGACGAGGCCGTGCACCCGGCGGCGGAAGGCGTACTTCTGGGAGGCATTCACCACGAAAACGACCGGCGGGTCGTCGCGGAAGACACGATGCAGCCGATGGTAAATCTCCCGCCGCTTCTCCGGATCGAGCTCCCGGCGCGCCTCCTCCATCAGAAGGTCGGCCGCGGGATTCGAGTAATAGGCGCTATTGAGTCCGCGCGGCGGGATTTGGGAGGAGTGCCAGTAGGGAAACGGGTCCGGATTAGGATCGGCCGCCGCCCACGCGAGGGACGCCGCGTCGTACTCGCCGGAATCGACCCGCTGCGTGAACGCCGCCCACTCGAGCGCCCGAATCCGGGCGCGGACTCCCGCGCGCGCGAGCTCGGCCGCGAATACCTCGTCCAGCTGGCGTCCCGCCGTCGAGCCGGCCGAGACGAGAAGATCGAACTCGAACTCGCGGCCAGCGTGGTCACGGATGCCGTCCGCATCGGTATCCTTCCAGCCGGCCTGATCGAGGAGCTCTCCCGCCGCCCGCGGATCGAACGGCAGTGGCGTGACCGACGCGTCGTAGGCCGGCGAGTCGGGAGCCCACGGCCCGGAAATCATCCGCGCGGTTCCGCGATAGAGATTGCGCACGATCGAAGGACGATCGAGGAGCATCGTCATCGCACGCCGCACGCGGGTGTCTGCGAAGAGCGGCGAGCGGTTGTTCAACGCTATGTAGTTGTAGTCGAGATTGTAGAACTCGACGACACGACAGCAGCTCCGGAAACGGCGGTCTCTCGCGCTCCGGTCCTTCAATGCCTGGTCGATCCATGTCTCGTCCAGATCGCCTTCCACGAGCGCGCGGTAAGCGACCGAATTTTCGGGGACGATCCGGAACACGATCCGGTCGAAGTGCACCGGGGGTCCGGTCCAGCGAGGATTCCTCTCGAGCTCGATCTCCTCCTGCGTCTTCCACCCGGCGACGCGATAGGGGCCGTTCGCGAGGGGAGACCGGTTGTCGTGTGCTTTCAGGAAGGGCTGACCCTTGAACCGGTGCTCGGGCAGGAGAGGCAGCGCGAAGGCGAAGGCGTGGGAGGAGTCGCGGTCCCGGAACCGGACGCGGAACGACCGCGCATCGATCGCCTCGACGGCCTGGAGACCTTCGAAGAGGGGCTTGAAGACCGGAGAAGAAACTTTCGGATCGAGGACTTTGCGAATCGTGAAAACGGCGTCGGCCGAGGTGACCGGTTTCCCGTCTTCCCACGTCGCGTCGGAACGAAGAAAGAACCGGTAGTCCCGCCCTTCGCCGGAAACGACCCAGCGTTCCGCGAGAGCGGGCACGAGCTCGAGCCGCGCGTCGAAGTCGAGAAGGGGACGCGAAACGTACTGCAGGACCTGCTGCTCGGGGAGACCGGACTGGAGGATCGCGTTCAGCGTCGCGGGCTCTCCGACGAGCCGGCGACGCACCACTCCCCCTTCGACGGGAGTTCCCTCGCGCGATTCGTCGAGGAACCCGAGGACCGGCACCGCCGCTTCGGTCGGAGTCGGCGCGGCGGCGGAACCGGAGAGCGCGGCCTCCCTCGCGCGGCACGCGGCGAAAGAGACCAGAAGGATTGCGAGCGGGAGCCGCTTCACCGCCGCAATTATGCGGCTCGGGACAGACCCCAGTTCACGGGTGTCTCTTCCCTATTGCGAACCGGGGTCTGTCCCCTACGGCGCGGTGAAGGACACCGCCGTCACGTTGCGAGCGGCGTCGGTCGCGCGGATCAAGAGATATCCGCCTCTCTCATCCGGCTTCAACTCGATCCTGTAGGTTTCCTTGAGCGAATCGGAGAGCCCGTCCTCGGGTTCGACCCTCGTCCATTCGCGGGCGTTTACGCTGTATTCGAGGTCCGTGATGGGCGACGCCGAGTCCACCGCCTCGACTCGGAGCCTTCCGCTTCCCGAATCGAGTCGGCGAACGACCGGAGGCGTGTTGTCGATCGAGACCGGGCTCGTCTCGCGCGACGCGGCCTTCGGCTCCTCCGGATTCGACTCCGAGTCCGAGGC
>DASXTN010000238.1:0-7881 GCA_036505435.1 Thermoanaerobaculia bacterium
ACCGAGGAGGCGGCCAACAAGATCGGCCGGATCACGACGGCCGGCGTAATCACCGAATTCTCGATCCCGACGCCCGGGAGCAGGCCGATCGGTATCACGGCAGGAGCCGACGGAAACCTTTGGTTCACGGAGTACAACGCCAACAAGATCGGCCGCGTTACAGTCGGAGGCATCTCGCCGACCTGCACGCCGGACGAGCACACGCTCTGCCTCAACAACGGCCGCTTCGCCGTGACGGCGTCGTTTCAGTTGACGCCTTCGGGACCGTCGATCGAGGCGACCGGTGTGCGTTTGACTGGCGACAGCGGCTACTTCTGGTTCTTCGATCCCGACAACGTCGAGCTCGTCGTGAAGGTTCTCAACGGCTGTGTGGATCCGTTCAACTCGTATTGGGTCTTCGCCGCGGGTCTGACCAACGTCGGGGTCGTGATCCAGGTTACCGACACGCTGAAGGGGGGCTCGAAGACATATGAGAACCCTCTCGGCACGCCGTTTCAGCCGATCCAGGACACGCGGGCATTTGGCACCTGTCCATGAGGCGAGGCTGATGCCGGAAGTGGCGGGGTCGGTCTTCGTTCTCCGGCCGTTCCGGAATTCGGAGACCTGACCCCCCCTGAAATAGCCCCTTGACAGGCTCTCCGGGCCGCGTATATAGTTAACCAAATGGTTAACTATTCGGAGGCCCTCGACGCGACGTTCGGCGCGCTCGCCGACCCGACCCGGCGGGCGATCCTGGCGCATCTGGCGCTCTCGCCCGAGAGCTCGGTCGGCGATCTCGCCCGTCCCTTCGCGATGTCCCTGCCGGCGATCTCCAAGCACCTGCGCGTGCTCGAGGGCGCCGGCCTGCTCGCGCGCCGCAGGGATGGACGGGTGCACCACTGCCATCTCGTCGCGAGCCCCATGAAGACGGCCGCCGAATGGATGGCCCATTATCGGGAATTCTGGGAAGCGCGTTTGGACGCCCTCGAGAGGTATCTCAGCGAAACGGCAAAGGAGGAAGAATCATGGCCACTCCGGCAACGCAACCGCAATCCGAGACGAAGCTTCGCATCGCGCGGAGGCTCGCGGCGCCGCGCGAAAAAGTCTTCCGGGCATGGACGAGCCCGGAAGCGCTGAGGAACTGGTTTGCCCCTTCCAAGGAGTATCAGACGACCATTCCGGAGCTGGACCTGCGCGTCGGCGGCCGCTATCGCGTCGAGATGCGCCTCGGCGAGAAGCTCCACGTCGTCGCGGGCACGTACCTGGAGATCCGACCTCCCGAGAGGCTTGTCTTCCGCTGGAGGTGGGAGAACGAGCCGGCCCATGTCGGAGACACCGTCGTCACATTGGAGTTCGGCGAGCGAGGCGACCAGACCGAACTGGTGCTGACGCACGAGGGCTTCGCGGGAGTCGCGACGCGCGACGAGCACGAGAAGGGATGGAACGGTTGCCTGGATCGTTTGACGGAATGGGTTGCGGGCACCGGAGCGAAGCCGTGACGACCCGTCGAGCGACACCGGATCGGACACGGGATTCCGCGTCGGCGCGTAGGGAGCAAGAGAAAGGTTGGAGGCTGCCTGGATCGGCCGGGCGGCCGGGTGGAGAGGAGGATTCGATGCGACACGTTCGATCTTTCACGGCGGTACTGGCCCTGGTGGCGCTTGCGATGCCCGCCTTCGCGGCGGATGCGCCGAAATCCAATCCCGCCTGGGAGAAGATGAAATCGCTCGTCGGCGCATGGCAGGTCAATGCGGGAGCCATGGGACCGACGTCGGTAACCTACAGGCTCGTTTCCAATGGCTCGGCCCTGATGGAGACGATGGAGGCCCCCGGCGAGACGGAAATGATCACGATGTACCACCCCGACGGCAACGCGATCATGGCCACGCACTACTGCTCAATGGGCAACCAGCCGCGGATGCGCGCGTCCATCCCGGCGGGCGACGTCAAGAGCCTGAGGTTCGCCTACCTCGACGCCACGAATCTGGCCAATGCGAATGTCGAGGTCATGCGGGGCCTGGTCGTCACGTTCACCGACGCGGACCACTTCCAGCAGCAGTGGACCGCCCAGGGCGGCGGCAAGGAGCAGACCAGCGTCTTCGAGTACACGCGGAAGAAATAGGAGGCGGGGAGACCTGACCCCCGGTAGACGGAAAGTCGCCGGCCCGCCAAATCTCCCGGCCCTCGAGCAGCGTGAGGAGGACTTTCGTCTCGTGGATCCGCGAGGCGGGAGCGTCGAAGAGGTTGCGGTCGAGGACGACGAGGTCGGCGGCCTTTCCCACCTCGATCGACCCGGTCTCGCGCTCGGCGAAGTCGAGATACGCCCCGTTGATCGTGTAGCTCGCGATCGCGTCCGCGAGCCCGATCCTCTCCTCCGGCCGCCAGCCCGCGCCGGCTCCCTCGCCGGGACTCCGATGAGTGATCGCGACCTCGATGCCCTCGAGCGGGTTCATCGATGAGACGCTCCAGTCGCTCCCGAAGGCCACGACGGCTCCGGTCGAGAGGACGCTCGCGATGGGATAGAGCCAGCGCGATCGCTCGGGCCCGAGTCGCGGCTCCGTGAGCTCGGTCAAGTACTTGTCGCCGTTGGCCCAGAGAGGCTGGAAGTTCGCGATGACGCCGAGACGGCGGAAGCGCGGAATGTCGTCGGGGTCGATCAGCTCGAGATGCGCGATGTGGTGCCGCGCATCGCGGAAACCATTCGCCGTGCGCGCGGCCTCCAGCGCGTCGAGCGTCATGCGGATCCCGCGGTCCCCGATCGCGTGCACGTGGATCTGGAAGCCCTCGCGGTCGAGCGCCGCCGCGAGGCTCCGGAAGAGCTCCGGATCGAGGTTGGCCTTGCCCCGGTCCTCGCCGAAGCCGATGTATGGCAGAAGCAGCGCCGCCGTCCGCGCTTCCAGGACCCCGTCGGCGAAGATCTTGACGGCATCGGCGCGAAGGCGGCGGCCGCGGTACTTCTTCCGCAGCGCGAGGAGCGCCGGCATCTGAGCGACGCCCTTCTCCGGATCGACGTGAAGCGACGCGTGCACGCGCGCGGTCAGCTCCCCCCGTCGATCCAACTCGGCATACGCCCGCAGAACCTCCTCGGTCGCATCCGCCTCCTGAAGCGAAGTGATGCCGAAGCGCGCGGCGACGGCCAGTCCCGTCCGCAACCCCGCCTCGTAGTCTCTGGCCGTGTACGGCGGCAGATGACTCGCGACGAGATCCACGGCCTCTTCCCTCAGCGTGCCGGAGGGCTCGCCGGTCGTCGGATCGCGCTCGATCCGCCCGTGCGGAGGATCGGGGGTGTCCTTCGTGACCTTCCCGATCGCGAGGGCCCTGGAATTCACCCACGCCGAGTGACCGTCGGCGGCGCCGAGATACGCGGGGCGATCCGGCACCGCCGCGTCGAGCATCGCCTTGGTCGGACTCGCGTTCGGAAAGACCGGCAGCTCCCATCCGCCCCCGCGCACCCAGGCATCCTCCCGATGCGCCGCGGCGTACAACCGGATCGCCTCCAGGACTTCTTCGGCTGTCTGCCGACCGTGGAGATCGCATTCGCTCGCCTCGATCCCGCTCGTCACCGGATGGACGTGCGAGTCGTGAAACGCCGGCAGGAGCATCTTGCCCGCGAGATCGACGACTCTCGTCCGCGGACCGATCCACCGTTTCGCGGCCGCATCCGTCCCGACGAATACGATCCTTCCTCGGAGGACCGCCACGGCCTGGGCCCAGCTCCGCGAGGCGTCGACCGTATAGACGGCGCCGTGCACCAGCACGAGATCGGCCGGCCGCCGCATCGGCGCCGGCGCGGCGGCGAGAAGGGCGACGATCGGGAAGATCCAGCCGGCGCGGCTTCTCAAGGACGCGCCGCCGGTTTTCTCGTCGTGTGCTCCGCGATCCGTTTGGTGAAGTCGTCGGCGAGGTCGTTGGGGATCGGAATCGAGAGGTTGTACTGCGCGATCCTCCAGGTCTCCCCGATGCGCACGAGCACGCCGGAGCCGCGACACGTCCCCAGGTGGGCGTTCTCCAAGAGCTCGTCGAACCAGGCCACGCGGTGGTCGGGGGAAAACGAGATCCAGCGCGCCGTCGACTTGTACGTCCACGCCTTCCCCTTCGCGAAGTAGGGGTGCGCGAACCGGCGGAACTCGTCGCGCGTCCAGCGCTCGGTCGCGTCGGTGCCCAGGAACACCGCATCGGGCGTGAAGGAGGAGAAGTACTTTTCCTCGTCCGCCGCCGCAGCCGCGGCGTGCCACCCATCGATCACCGTGCCGATCGTCCGTTGCGCGAATGGTTCCTCGGGCGGGGGTGCGGACGAGCCGACCGGACTCGCGACGAGAAGCAGGCCGAACAAGAGGCTCGCTTTCATCGGTTCCTCCACGAACGAGGTCTGCAATGCGGGGGATGATATCGGCGTCGGTGAGCTGGATGGACATCCACCGTCGTGCGTAGACGTGCTCCTCTCCCGATTTGTAGAAAGTCCATGAAGGAGCGGCCCCGGGCCGGCTCTCGTTTGAGTGGGCCGGGGCCGGTTTCGCGGTGTCTTTCGTCCTGGCGCAGCGCTGGATCCGCCCGAAGTTCGCTCTGATCGCGGGTCTGAAACCGCCGGTCGCCATCCTTTCGTCCGGCGTGTATGGGAACCTCGATGGCGTTTCCAACTTCGAACGAGCGCCGGAGGTCGCGCGCTACCTCGAGACCTATTACGAGAAAAAGGGCGAGATCGGGTGGTCGCGGCGCGAGGAGTCTCCGCGAAGTAACCGAGCGGAGGAGGCTCGCGCCGCGGGAGCCGGAGAGCAGCGAGGGACCAGGCCGCGCTCGAGCGTGCATCCACGCGAGGCGCGGCCCAGTGCAGCAGCAGGTCCCGAGCAAGTGAAGGCGACGAGTCAGAGTTCGGGATCCCTCGCTCACGCTCGGGATGACGGTCGCGGCGCGAGAAGTCTCCGCGAAGTAACCGAGCGGAGGAGGCTCGCGCCGCGGGAGCCGGAGCGCAGCGAGGGACCAGGGCCGCGCTCGAGCGTGCATCCACGCGAGGCGCGGCCCGGTGCAGCAGCAGGTCCCGAGCAAGCGAAGGCGACGAGTCAGGACGCCGGTAGCGCCTGCGCCGGCGCGACCGGATTCGTTCGCCGCGTCGCCTCGTGCTCCTTCAGGTATGCGGCCGGCTTCATCATCCGCTGCGAGCGCATGAGGACGCGCGTCAGGTACGGGATCTCCGAGGGCTTGATCTGGCGCATCCAGTCGATCCAACGCTTCTCGCCGGAGGTATTCAGGATCGAGCGTCGCCACGTCTCCGCGTACAGCTCGAAGAAGCGCCGCGCTCCCAGGCGAGGCTCCCAGAGCACGTGGTGCATGTCGTACTTGAACCAGGGCTGCCCCTTCAGAACCGGCGAGAGCTTCTGGAAGAGCTCTGTGCCGGGCAAAGGCGTCAGGATCGTGTATCCCGCCCGCTGAAATTGGTACTTCGCGACGAAATCCCAGAGCTCCGTAAATTTCGTCTCGTCCCAGTCGGGGTCGACTAAGAAGTTGCCCGTCACGCCGTATCCCAGCGAGCGGGAGATCCGGGCGGCCTCGACCGATGCTTCGACCGAGTTGTCCTTGGCCACGCTCGCCAGACCCGCGTCGGAAGCCGCTTCCAGGCCGAAGAAGATGTCGAAGTCCCTGGCGACCGGCCGCCACGCCTCGAGAAGCTCCGGATTGCGGCAGACGATGTCCGTCCGTGTCTGGACGAGAAGCCAGCGCTTGCGCACGCCGCGCCGGATGAGCGCCTGTGCGAGCTCGCGGCTCCGCTCGGGATGGTTCCAGAACAGATCGTCCGCCACGAAGACGCTGTCCCCGACGGAGGCGAGGTCGTCGACCACGGCGTTAATCGAGCGCTCCCGGAAGGAGCGGCCGTAGAGCTGCCACACCGAGCAGAAGTTGCAGCGGAACGGGCAGCCGCGCGCCGTCTCGACGAGCCAGACGGGGCGAAACAGGAGGCAGTGGTAGCGACCGCGGTCCCTCTCGACGAGGTCGCGCGCGGGAAGAGGCACGTCGTCCAAGCCGGTTCGCTCCGTCAGCGGCGCCGTGGCGACCCATCCCTCCGGACTCCGGAGCCGAAGCGCTGGCACCTCCGTCAGCGGTTGGCCGGAATCGAGGGCGTCGGCGACCGCGGGCACGATCTCCTCGCCGTCATCGGTGCAGATCGCATCGATCTCGGGAACCTCGAGCGGGCCGGGAAATGCCGCCGCGGCATGGCCGCCGGCGAGGATAAAGGCCTCCGGGGTTACTCGGCGCACTTCACGCGCCGTCTCGATGACGCGGTCATACTCCAAGGCGTGCATGCATGAGATCCCTACGAGCCGCGGCCTCGTCTTGCGGACCCAGGCGCGCACGCCGTGGCCGAAGCGAAGGTCGACGATGAAAGATTCGTGGCCCCGGGCGCGCAGCGCAGACCCGATGTACTCGAGACCGAGTGGCTCCACGCGGAAGAAGGGGCCTAAACCGAACCGCTCGTTGCCGGGATCGGGTCGCAAAAGGAGGACATTCATTGCAGCCTCGCCGGATTGTAGACTCAATGCAGGCATGGCAGAAACGGAAGCCAGCGGCGTCGCTCCGAACGATCTTCTTGCGCCCCGCGGCCGAAAGAAGTGGGTCAGCCACGGACTGTCGAACCGGATCGTATACGGCGGTCTCCACTATGGCGCGCGGTGGCTGCCGATGCCGGTCTTGAATGCCATCAACCTCGTCGGCAACGGCCTCGCCGTGGCGTTCCTCACGCGCACGCGCGAGGAGATCGGGGACAACTTTCGAAACGCCTTAGGAGTTTCCGAGGACGAGGCGTACCGGCTAGCTCGAAGGCAGTTCTTCGAGTACGGCCGCCACACGATCGACGTGTGGCGCCTGCGAAGCGAAGCCTTCGTGCCCCGGATCGTAACGTTCGGAGAGGATGCGCGCGTGCTCGAGGGGTGCCGGCGCGGCGGCCGCGGGTTCCTGCTTGTCACCGGCCACGTCGGGAACTGGGAGATGGGGGCCGTCACGCTTCGGCGGCACGAGCTCATCCCGGCCGTCGTCGGCCAGCCGGAGCTCGATCCCAGCGTGCGGGAGATGCGCCAGCGGCTGCGCGAGCGGCTGGGCGTCGAGTCGATCGACATCGGCTCATCGATGGCGACGGCGTTCAAGGTCCGCAGCGCAGTCGATCGGGGACGGGCCGTGGCGCTGTTGGTGGACCGGGCGTACCCGGAGGATCAGGTCCTGGTCCCCTTCTTCGGCAAGCCGACGCCGTTTCTGCGTTCCCCCGCGCTGCTGGCGCGGTTCTGCGGCTGCGACATCCTGCCTGGTTTCTTCCTGAGGAACGGAGACGGCTCCTACTTCAACGTCTGGGGCGAGCCGCAGCAGGCCGATCCGGCTCTCTCGCCCGACGAGGATGCCCAGCGGATCATGACTCGCTTCGCGGCAGATCTGGAAGGAGTCGTGCGCCGGTATCCCGTGCAGTGGTTCAACTTCTACAGATTCTGGGGATCGGGCAACGGCTCGTAGGGGCGGGGCTTGGGTCAGGAGCGGGGTCAGGTCCCCAAAAGTGTGACTTGCCGACGGTCAGCGGGGTCAGGTCTCCAAAAGTGTGACCTTGCCGGCTGGAATCACAGATCACAGACCTGACCCCGCCGGCCGCTTCCACTTCCCGTAGACGTAGTTGCCGCAGCAGCGGGCGCAGATGGGGAGCGGTTCCTTCGCAAGCTTGGCGCGGAAGCGCTGGGCCTTCTCGCTATTCCAGATCTCACGGAACGACTGCTTGCGGACGTTGCCGATGAAGTAGTCCGGGAAATCCCCGCAGAAGGTGACCTCGCCGTCCGGCTCGACCTGGGCGAAGTACCAGGCGACCGGGCACATCTGGTGGCCGAAGGTCTGACGGAAGTCGGAGAAGTACTCGGGGACCCTCTCCGCCGGCAC
>DASXTN010000239.1:0-9463 GCA_036505435.1 Thermoanaerobaculia bacterium
GACCTCACGCTTGGGACTTCGTATGCCAACTTCCTGAACGGATCTTCGTTATAATCTTTCCATCCTGAAACTGGCGGAGTTTCTCCGGTTCATGGCCGGGAAGGAGGCCTCGGACCTCCACCTGAAGCCCATGCGGCCGCCTTTGCTGCGGATCAAGGGAAAGCTCGTCCCTCTGAAGTCCGAGGCGCTGCAGCCGAAGGAGCTCGAGGAGATGCTGCTCGAGATCCTGACGCCCGCTCAGCGGCAGAAGCTCGAAGAGCACCAATCCGTCGACATCGGCTACGGTTTGACGGGGGTGGCGCGGTTTCGGGCGAACGTCTACGTCCAGCGGGGATCGCTCGCGGCCGTGTTCCGCCGGATCCCGTTCAAGCTTCCGTCGATCGAGGAATTAAACCTCCCGGAGGTTATCGAGACCTTCGTTCAGCTCCCGGCGGGTCTCGTGCTGATCACGGGGCCGACCGGTTCGGGCAAGTCCACGACGCTCGCCGGCATCTTGAAGGCCGTGATCGAGCAGCGGCAGGTCCACATCGTGACCATCGAGGACCCCATCGAGTACCTGTTCGCGGACGGGAAGGCCGCGGTCTCTCAGCGGGAGCTCGAGACCGACACGCCGGATTTCGCGGAAGCGCTGAAAAACATGTTCCGCCAGGATCCGGACGTGATCATGGTCGGCGAGATGCGGGACTGGCAGACCATGCAGACGACACTGACCGCCGCCGAAACGGGCCACCTCGTGTTCTCGACGCTCCACACGAACAGCGCGAGCCAGTCGATCGATCGCATCATCGACGCCTGCCCTTCGAATCTGCAGAAGCAGATCAGGTCCCAGGTCGCGCTCGTGCTACGCGCAATCGTCTCGATGAAGTTGATCGAACGGTCGGACGGATCGGGGCTGCTGCCGGTCGTCGAGATCCTGGTCAATTCGCCCAAGATCGCCAAGCACATCGAGATCGGGGAGACCAGCGAGATCCAGGAGGAAATGGAAACCTCCGTCGCCTATTACCACATGCAGACGATGAACCAGTCACTGATCGCGCTCCTCGTCAACGGGCAAATCACTTACGAGCGCGCGATGGAGCTGTCGACGGATCCGGAAGACCTTTCGCTGAAGCTCCGCAAGCTCTTTCCCCAGATCGAGGAGCGCGGGCAAGGAGGCGCCATGGCGTCGGTCAACGACTTCTCACACATCTCCCGACTGCTCGAGACGAAGACGCTCTACGAGCAGCAGGAGCACAACTGGCGGATGCGTCTCGCCGAGAAGGATGAAGAGATCGCGCACCATCGTTCGGAGAACCAGGAGCTGCGCCAGTCGGGGGACGAACGGCACAAGGCCTTCGCGGGCCTCGAAGCCGAAATCGCACGCCTGAAGGCGGAGAACGAGCGGCTCCTGAAGGAAGGGCAGCAGAAGATCAGTCAGCTGAATGAGCGCATCAAGGAGCTCAACCAGCGCGTTCTGATCGCGGAAGGCGGCGGAAAGGTAACCGCCTCGAGAAGGTAGCGCAAGGCGGCGGTCGGCGAGCGACCGGCGGCCGAGAGATTCAGAACGAGAGCGAGCGCCGGCCTGCGATCCCGGCAACGAGCGCGCCGACTGCGGCCCCACTCACATCCGCGAAAAGGTCCCCGGAATCCATCTGTCGGCCGGGAATCCACTCCTGGTGCGTTTCATCGAGCATTCCCCAGAGAGCCATCGTCCCAACGATCGCGAGCACTCGCGAGAGCGTCCGGCGGGCGCGCCCGTTCCAGGCGACCGCGCGGTAGAGAAGCAGCGCCTGGACGGCATAGAGGAGGAAGTGCGTCAGTTTGTCGAGCGGAAAACCATCGGCCCGGATCGAAGGCGGATTCGGCCAGGACGTCAGCAGAAAAAGAAAGCCGCCCCATAAGGCGGCTTCAATCCGTGCGCGTCGCACGCTATCTTTCGTCGTTTTCCTTTTTCTGTCTCGGGGCTTCGGTTACGCCCCCCGCTTCGACGGTCCCGTCCGGCTCGGTCCCTTCTTCGGAGCTGGCTTCTTCGCTTTCACGGCTTCGGCGCGAGCGCCTTTCATCTTCTTCGGCTCTCTTTTGGGGGCTTCTTGGGCTTCGGTCTCTTCCTCCGGCTCGGGCTTCTGCTTGCGAACGGTCTCGACGCGCCCGCCGGACATCCGGCGCGCCCGGTCGGACAGCGACTCCTTCTTCGGCCCCTTCTCCTTCGGCTTGAACCTGTAGTCCACGAACTCCAGGATGGCCGCTTCGGCGGCGTCCCCGCGGCGTGGACCGAGCTTCAGGATTCGGGTGTATCCGCCCGGCCGGTCCACGAAGCGCGGCGCGAGAGTCTCGAAGACCTTCTTGACCGTTCCGTGGTCGGGAATCCAGCGGTACACGCGGCGTCGGGCCGCGAGGCCGTCGTTCTTCGCCGTGGTGATCAGACGCTCGGCGAGCGGACGGAGCTCCTTCGCCTTGGCGATGGTCGTCTGGATCCGCTCGTGAGTCATGAGCGACGCGAGCTGGTTGGAGAACAGCGCCAGTCGGTGAGAGGTCGTCCGCCGGAGCTTCCTTCCGGCCCGATTGTGTTGCATGGCTATTCGCTCTTTACTTCCACCGGCTCGAGCTCCATGCCGAGAGAGAGTCCCATCGGCCGGAGAATGTCCTTGATCTCGTTCAAGGACTTGCGACCGAAGTTCTTCGTTTCGAGCATATCCCGCTCGCTCTTCTGAACGAGATCACGAATGGTTCGGATCCCGGCGTTCTTCAGGCAGTTCGCGCTGCGCACGGAGAGCTCGAGCTCGTCGACCGACTTGTTCAAATACTCCGCGAGGTTCTCCGGCAGCTCTCCTTCGCCGGCCCCTTCGAGCGCGGTCTCCACCTCTGCGTTCACGAAGATCGTCAGATGGTCGCGCAGGAGGGTCGCCGCCAGCCCGATGGCGTCCGCGGGCGACACGGTGCCGTTGGTCCAGACCTCCAGAACGAGCCGGTCGTAGTCCGTCGCCTGACCGATGCGTGCGGCCTCGACGTGGTAGTTGACCCGACGCACCGGCGAGTGGACCGAGTCGATCGGGATGTACCCGATGCCCATGTCTTCATCGAAGTTCTTGTCCGCCGAGACGTAGCCGCGGCCCATCGAAACTCGCATCTCCATCTGGAGCTTGCCGTTCTCCGAGAGCGTGGCGATCGGCGCGTCCGGTTCGAGGATCTCGATCGTCGAGTCCCCCTGCAAGTCAGCCGCGGTGACCTGGCCCTTTCGGGTCACGTCGACGGTCAGCATCTTCTCTTCGGTCGTATGCATCTTGATCGGGATCTGCTTCAAGTTGAGGATGATGTCGGTCACGTCCTCGACAACACCGGGGAGCGAGGAGAACTCGTGCAGCACCCCTTCGATCTTGACGGCCGTGATCGCCGCCCCTTCGATCGACGACAAGAGTACCCGACGCAGCGCGTTGCCGATCGTCGTACCGAAGCCTCTCTCGAAGGGCTGCGCATAAAACTTTCCGTGCGTGGCCGTGAGCGTCTCGGGCTCGACCTCGAGTCGCTTCGGCTTCTGAAATCCCTTCCACAATGTCATGACTTTTCTCCCTTTGCGCTTACTTCGAATAGAGCTCGACGATCAGCTGCTCCTGGATCGGCAGCTTGATCTCCTCGCGGCTCGGCAGCTCGAGCACCGTCCCGCTGAAGGTCTCGGGCTGAAGGTCGAGCCATCCCGGCACGCCGCGCGCGCGTGCAGTCTCGACCGAGGCTTTGATCTGCTCATTCGACCGGCTCTTTTCCTTGATTGCGACCACGTTCCCTTTGGAGACCCGGAAAGACGGAATCGTGACCTTCCTCCCGTTGACGACGACGTGCCCGTGGCACACGAGCTGCCGCGCCTGGGCGCGCGAGGCCGCGAAGCCGAGCGAGTAAACGACGTTGTCGAGCCGACGCTCGAGCTCCTGGAGCAAGTTGGCGCCCGTGATCCCCTTGCGACGCTCGGCGCGCTGAAACGTCAGGCGGAAAGGCCTCTCGAGCAGACCGTAGATGCGCTTGACCTTCTGCTTCTCGCGGAGCTGGATTCCGTAACCCAACAGCTTGCTCCGCCGCCGGCCGTGCTGGCCGGGCGGGTAGTTGCGGCGCTCGATCGCGCACTTGTCCTTGAAGCAGCGATCCCCTTTCAGGAACAGCTTCATTCCTTCGCGCCGGCAGAGCCGGCAAACCGATTCGGTATAACGAGCCAAAGACGGAACCTCCTCGATCCCTCTTTTCTTTTACGTCCTTCTTCCCGGCTGGGACCGAGGAGCCGGTTTACGGACGTCGATGGGATCTGACCCGTTCGGGATCAGACCCCCGCTCTTCTCTATACCCGGCGCCGCTTCCGCGGTCGGCAGCCGTTGTGTGGAATCGGAGTCGTGTCCTTGATCGACTTGATATCGATCCCGTTCGCCTGGAGGGCGCGAATCGCCGACTCGCGTCCGGCCCCGGGGCCGGTCACTCGCACGTCGACCGAACGGACGCCATTCTCCTTCGCGTGCTCGGCGCAATTCGCCGCCGCGAGCTGCGCCGCAAATGGAGTTCCCTTGCGCGAGCCCTTGAAACCGATCCGGCCGGCCGAGGACCAGGCGAGGACGTTGCCCTCCTGGTCGGCGATCGCGATGATCGTATTGTTGAAGGACGCCTGGACCGTTGCGACCGCGTGCGGGACGTTCTTCTTCTCTTTCTTTCCTCCGCGGGGCTTCCTGCCCTTCTTGGCGGGAGCCTTCTCGGGGGCGGCCGGGGTCGTCGTCGTTGGTTCTGCCATGGTTCCTTTCTACGCTCGGAAAACGTCGTTCACTTCTAATGGACTGCGGCGGGTGCAGGTCCGCAGGACCTGTCCCCGCGACTTTATTTCTTGGTCGCCTTCTTCTTGCCGGCGATCGTCTGGCGACGCGGACCCTTGCGCGTCCGCGCATTGGTGTGTGTGCGCTGCCCGCGCACCGGCAGATTGCGGCGGTGACGGAGCCCACGGTAGCAGCCGATGTCCATCAGTCGCTTGATGTCCACCGAAATGTCCTTGCGCAGGTCTCCTTCGACCTTGACGTCGTCCGTGACGACCTTGCGGATCCGGACGACTTCCTCTTCGGAGAGGTCCTTGACCCGCGTATCCGGGCGGACGTCCGCCTTTTCCAGGATGAAGTTCGCCTTGGAGCGTCCGACGCCGTAGATGTACGTCAGACCGATTTCCACTCTCTTGTTCAGCGGCAAGTCGACACCAGCAATTCGCGCCATAACTCCCTCCCGCTCAACCCTGTCTCTGCTTGTGCTTCGGGATCGAGCAGATTACCCGCACGACCCCGTTGCGCCGCACGATCTTGCATTTCACACAGATTCTTCTCACCGAGGCCCGGACTTTCACGGTCGCTCTCCTACTTATACCGATAGATGATCCGCCCGCGCGTCAGGTCGTACGGGGAAAGCTCCACGAGGACCTTGTCGCCGGGAAGGATCCGGATGAAATTCTTCCGCATCTTCCCGGAGATGTGCGCGAGCACCTGATGTTTGTTCTCCAGTTCCACCTTGAACATCGCGTTCGGCAGAGGCTCCACCACCGTCGCCATGACTTCAATCGCGTCTTCCTTCGTCATGCCGGGATTGCCGCCGCCTCCCGGGCGCCGAAGCTGGCGGCGAGCCGCCCGAGGCCCAGGATCACCGGGGCATCCGGCCCGATTGCGATCGTGTTCTCGAAGTGCGCCGAGACGCTTCGGTCACGCGTCCGGACCGTCCATCCGTCCCGTTCCACGGCGACGTCGCCGGTTCCGAGATTGAACATCGGCTCGATCGCGAGCACCATCCCCGGCTTCAGCGTGCTTCCTTTGCCTGCCGGTCCGTAGTTCGGAACCTGCGGTTCTTCGTGGAGCGCGGTTCCGACGCCGTGGCCGACGAACTCCCGGACGACCCCGTAGCCGTGCGCCAGGGCGACTGCTTCGACGGCGGCCCCGATGTCCGAGACCCGGCCGCCCGGCCGCGCCGCGGCGATGCCGACGTTCAGGGCCTCGCGAGTGACCTCGAGGAGCTTCGTCCGGACCGGGTCGATCCGGCCGACCGGCAGCGTCCGTGCGGCGTCCCCGTAATACCCCTCGACGACCGCGCCACAGTCGATTCCGACGATGTCCCCTTCCTTCAAAGAGCGCTTGCCCGGGATCCCGTGAACGACCTCGTCGTTGACCGACGTGCAAATCGTCTTCGGATAGCCCCGGTAGTGCAAAAACGCCGGCTTCGCACCCCGCTTGCGGATCTCCTCGGCGGCGATCCGGTCGAGCTCTTCGGTCGTGATCCCCGGCGCGATCGCCTTCTGGAGCACCTCGAGGGTCTCGAGAACCACCCGGGAGGCCTGCTCCAAGCGGGCGAGCTCTTCGGAGCTACGGATCGTGATCACTGGCCACCCGCCATCCGCGCGGAGCCCGCCAGCGCCTGGTCGATGCGGCCCGCGACCTCAAAGATCTCCCCCGAGCCGTCCACGTCTTTCAAGATCCCGGCGGCGCGGTAGTGTTCGACGAGCGGCGCCGTCTTCTCCCGATAGACTCGGAGCCTCTCGGCCACCGTCTCGGGCCGGTCATCCGAGCGACCCTCCAGGGCCGCCCGGCCGAGCATGCGCTCGGTCAGAGTCTTTTCCGGCACGAGAAGGTTGATAACGGCGTTCAGGGCCTCTCCATTTCCTTTGAGGAGCCGGTCTAAGGCCCGCGCTTGCTCGGTCGTCCGTGGGAAGCCGTCCAGGAGAAACCCGCGACGGGCGTCGGGCGCGGCGATCCGGTCGCGGGCGAGGTCGATCACGAGGTCGTCCGGCACGAGCTCGCCGGCCTCCATGATCGCTTGAGCCCGGCGGCCGAGCGCGGTCCCCTGTCGGACCGCCTCCCGCAACATGTCGCCGGTCGAGATCGCGGGTATCTCCAGCCGCTCCGCGAGGAGCTTCGCCTGAGTCCCTTTGCCGCTGCCCGGCGGCCCGAGAAAGATCACCCTCATCGGTTTCCTAACTGCGGCGCCCGCGTATGCGGCTCTTCTTCAAGAATCCGGCGTAGTGATGCTCGACCAACTTCGACTCGACCTGCTGGACCGTGTCCATCGCGACGCCGACGACGATCAAGAGCGACGTGCCGCCGAAGTAGAAGTTGAAGCCGAAGCCCTCGCTGAAGAACCGCGGGAGGATCGCCTCGAGCCTCCCACCGACCCAGGGCAGGCTGGCGAAGCGGAATCCGCGCGCGAGAAAGTCCGGCAGTAGCGCGACGAAAGTCAGATATACGGCGCCGATGATCGTCAGGCGCGAGAGCACCGTGTCGATGTAATCGGCGGTCTTCTTCCCCGGGCGGATCCCGGGGATGAACCCTCCGTACTTGCGCATGTTGTCGGCCGTGTCGGTCGGGTTGAAGACGATCGAGGTGTAGAAGTAACAGAAAAAGAGGATCCCGAGCGCGTAGAGGACCACGTAGAGCGGCTGGCCCTGGCCGAGCGAGCTCGCGACCTTCTGCGTCCAGTCCGCTCCGACGAGCGTCGCGATGTAGCTCGGGAGCTGGATGATCGAGATCGCGAAAATGATCGGGATGACGCCGCCCGTGTTCACCCGGAGCGGCAAATACGTGTTCTGTCCTCCGTAGATGCGGCGCCCCACGACGCGTTTGGCGTACTGGACGGGGATCCGTCGCTGGGCGCGCTCGACGAAAACGATCAACCCGACGATCGCGAACATGAACACGAGCACCCCGATGAGCGTCAGGATGTTCAGGTTGCCCGTTCGGATCTGCTGAAACAGGCCGAAGATCGCCCGCGGAAGGCCGACGACGATTCCGGCGAAGATGATGAGCGAGATCCCGTTCCCGATTCCGCGCTCGGTGATCTGTTCGCCCAACCACATGATGAAGATCGTTCCCGTGGTGAGCGTCAAGATCGTCATCAGTCGGAATCCCCAACCGGGATGGGGAACCAGGTGCGCTCCACCCGGCGCAATCTGTTTCTCGAGCCAGAGCGCGATGCCCGAAGCCTGGATGAAGGAGAGAAGGACCGTGCCGTACCGCGTGTACTGCGTAATCTTCTTGCGGCCCATCTCGCCTTCCTTCGAGAGCTTTTCGAGATACGGCCACACGACGGTTAGCAGCTGCAGGATGATCGACGCCGAGATGTAAGGCATGATCCCGAGCGCGAAAACGGAAAGCCTTCTCAGCGCGCCGCCCGAAAAGATGTCGAGGAAGCCGAAGAGCGATCCGGCCGATGAACGGAAGAATGCATCGATTGCCGCCGGATCGACTCCCGGGGTCGGAATGTGCGAGCCCAGGCGATAGACGGCCAGCAGCAAGAACGTGAACACGACCCGCTTGCGCAGGTCGGGCACGTTGAAGACATTGGCGAGGCTCTGGAGCGCGCTCATGAACCGATCATTCCGGGACTTCCGCCGTCCGAGAAGCGCTCGCGCCGATCACCTCGCAACGGCCGCCGGCCGCCTCGATCCGGCTCCGGGCGGACGCCGAGAACTTGTGAGCGGTCACGGTGAGCGGTTTCTTCAACTCCCCGTCTCCGAGGATCTTCACGGGCCGCCGTCCGCGGGCGAGGCGTCGGAGGACGAGTTTCTCCGGCGTGACGCTGTCGCCCGCGTCGAAGCCCTCGAGATCGGACAGATTCACGAGGTCGTACTCGGTCCGAAAGATGTTCGTGAAGCCGCGCTTCGGTACTCTCCGGTGAAGTGGCATCTGGCCGCCCTCGAAGCCGCGGAGGTGGCGGTAGCCGCTCCGGGACTTCTGTCCCTTGCTGCCGCGGCCGGCCGTCTTGCCGTGACCGCTGCCGGGTCCGCGGCCGACCCGCTTGCGCGAACGGGTCGCGCCCGCCGAGGGCCGCAGATCCTGGACCCCGGTCGGCCTCGGAGCCTCCGAGACCTCGCCGCGCGGAGACGCCGCGGAGCGAGCCGGCGCCGCGGCCGCGGGAGCGGCCGGCTCGCGTCCCTCGGCCGCGGGCTTGCGCCGACGAACGGAAACGGTCGCCTTCTTCGCGGGCTTTTCCGTCTTCGACGCCGTTGCGGCCGGCTTCTTGGCCGGCGCCTTCTTCGGTTCCTTCTTTTCGACCATCCGAATCAGTCCTCGATCAACTCGATCAAATGCCGGACCTTGCGAAGTCGCCCGCGCAGCGCCGGGCCATCCTTCCGTTCGACGACCTGGCCCACGCGCCGGAATCCGAGCGCGCGAATCGTCGCCTTCTGATCCACGGGCGTTGCGATGCCGCTCTTTGCCAGACGCACCCGCACCGTGTCTTTGTGCGCTGCGGGCTTGCGGGCGCGCGGTTTCTTTGCCGGCGCGGTCGGCGGCGTCGGCGCCGGATCGCTCACGATTGGACCTCCACCGCTTCGACTTCCGCCGCGCCCATGCCACGGCGCTTGCGGATCTCGTCCTCGTTCTTCAGCCTCGTCAGGCCGTCGAAGGTGGCCTTGATCACGTTGTGGGGGTTCGTCGTCCGGAGCGACTTCGTCAGGATGTCCTGGATTCCGACCGACTCGAGCACGGCGCGA
>DASXTN010000240.1:0-4141 GCA_036505435.1 Thermoanaerobaculia bacterium
GACGTCGGCAACCAGGACGGGGTCGAGTTCCTGGTCATGGAATACCTGGAGGGCGAGACGCTGTCGGACCGGTTGCTCAAGGGTCCGCTTGCGCTCGATCAGGTGCTTCGGTTCGGGATCGAGATCGCGGACGCTCTGGACAAGGCGCACCGGCAGGGGATCGTCCACCGGGACCTGAAGCCGGGCAACGTGATGATCACGAAGTCGGGAGTGAAGCTTCTCGACTTCGGATTAGCGAAGGCAATCGCGCCGGTGGGCAAGAGCTCGGGAGCCTCGCTCACGGCTCTTCCGACTCAGGCGGGAACGGACCTGACGGCCGAAGGAACGATCCTCGGCACCTTTCAGTACATGGCTCCCGAGCAGCTGGAAGGGAAGGAAGCCGACGCGCGGACGGACCTTTTCGCCTTCGGCGCGGTTCTCTACGAAATGGCGACGGGGCAGAAGGCCTTCTCGGGCAAGAGCCAGGCGTCTTTGATTTCGTCGATCATGGGATCGACGCCGGCGCCGGTGTCGGCGATTGCCCCCATGACACCTCCGGCGTTCGACCGTGTCGTGCGGACGTGTCTGGCGAAGGATCCGGACGACCGGTGGCAGACCGCGCACGACGTGATGCTGGAGTTGAAGTGGGTCGCCGAGGGCGGCTCGGCCGCCGGCCTGCCAGCGCCCGTCGTCGCGTTGCGGAGGAATCGTGAGCGGATCGCGTGGGGAGTCGCGACGGCCTTGGCGCTGATCGCCGCTGCCGCGATCGCCGGCTACGTCAGTCGCGCACCGAAGCCGCTCGAGGCGGTCCGCGCGTCCATTCTTCCGCCTCCGGGGACGATCTTCGACCCGATCGACGGTCCGGTGGCTGCATCTCCCGACGGAAGACAAGTCGTCTTCTCGGCCAAGGATGCCGACGGACGAGCCTCTCTCTGGGTCCGCGCCCTCGATGCCCTCGAGCCGCGGAAGCTCGAAGGAACCGGCGATCCGTACGATCCATTCTGGTCTCCCGACGGTCGGTTCGTCGGGTATGGAGCGCCGGCGGGCCTCTTCAAGTTCGAGGTTCCGTCGGGCCCTCCACAGAAGATCGCCGACATGGCCGACGGGCGCGGCTGCGCGTGGAACCGGGACAACGTTGTTCTCTTCGAGAAGACCGGCGCGACCCCGATCTTTCGCGTTTCGGCGTCGGGCGGCCCGATCGAGCAGGTGACTACGCTCGACAAATCGCGCGGCGAGACCGGCCACTGGCGACCGCAGTTTCTTCCCGACGGGCGCCACTTCCTCTATCTCGCACGCGCCGAGCCGGCTCAGAACAGCGGAATCTACGTCGGGTCCCTCGACTCGAAAGAAACCCGACGGGTCCTCGACGCGGACGTGACGACGTTCTTCGCGCGGCCGGGATACCTCCTCTTCATCCGCGAAGGCGCGCTCATGGCCCGGCCGTTCGACGCGAAGGCGTTCCGGATGACGGGTGAGCCCGTCGTCGTCGCCCGCGGCGTCCAGTACGTCGCGACGTGGGGCTCGGCCGCTTTTTCCGTCTCCGCAAACGGCGTGCTCGCCTACCAGGGCGCGAGCCCCGCGGCCCGGCAGCTCGCCTGGTTCGATCGCTCCGGCGGGAGGAACTCAACGCTCGGGCCCGACGCCGAGTACTCCGACGATCCGAGAATCTCTCCCGACGGGACGCGCGTCGCGGTCCGCCGGACCGATCCGACGACCCGCAGCGCCGACATCTGGATCTTCGACGTCGCGCGCGGCATCGGTTCGCGCTTCACGTTCGACGAGGCGCGAGAATCGAGCCCGGTCTGGTCCTCCGATGGGAAGCGGCTCTTCTTCAGCTCGAACAAGGCGGGAATCGGAGACCTGTACGAGAAAGCGGCGAGCGGTGCCGGATCGGAAACGCTGTTGCTCAAGTCCGACTCCTGGAAGGAGCCTCTCGACGTTTCGCCCGATGGGCGCTGGCTCGCGTTCCGGGTCGGCGATGCCCGGACGAAGACCGACATCTGGCTGCTCTCCCTCTCCGGCGATCGGAAGGCCGCGCCGCTCCTCGCCTCACCCTTTCAGGAGGACAGCGCGCGCTTTTCTCCCGACGGGCGCTGGTTCGCTTACGAGTCGGATGAGACCGGAAGGAAGGAAGTTTTCGTTCAACCGTTCCCGGCAACCGGTGAGAAGTGGCAGGTCTCGACGAGCGGCGGCACGAGCCCGCGGTGGGCGAGCGGCGGCCGCGAGATCGTGTACTTCGAGCCTCCCGACAAGCGGAGATCAGTGGAGATCCGGACCGCGCCGTCTTTTCAAGCGTCCGTTCCACGAGATCTTTTCGCGACTCCGCGCGCACAGGGCTCGGACGTCACTCGCGACGGCCGGCGAATGATCGTGAACATGCCGGCGGCGGAAGTCGCGCCCACCCCTATGACGATCGTTCTGAACTGGACGGCGGGGCTGAAGAAATAGAGCTCCAGCGGGCCATTCTGGTCCGCGCGGATATCATTCTCCGCACCAAGTGACGCTTTCTGCTGGTACTCGTCTCGGTCCGTATGAGCTGGTTGCGCCGGTGGGCGCGGGCGGGATGGGGGAGGTTTATCGGGGCCGCGACATGCGGCTCGAGCGCACGGAAAACTCCGGCCGGCAGATCAACGTATTCCTCGGGTGGTTCGATGAGCTGAAGCGGCGAGTCCCCTCCGGGAAACGCTGAATCCAACTTTCAGAGCTGGAGAGATATGGTCGACACGAATACTTTCCGCAGTCTGCTGGAGGAAGCCCTCGAAGCGTGGTCCTACACCCGCGCCGGAGTGATCGACGAGGCGCGTAGTCTTCCCGAAAAGGACTTCGGGTTCCGCGCATCCGAGAAGAGTCGGTCCGTCATCGAACTACTGCAGCACATCATCGAGTCCGGTTTGCTCATGTCGGGGGAGTTGTCGCGCCTCGACGGCGACTTCCGGCGGAAATCTTACGAAGGACTCTTGATCGAGTACGCGCGCGGAATCTCTGGTATGCGATCGAAGCGCCAGCTCCTGGCGGCTTTACGCCAGACTCACACCGACGGAGAAAAGCGGATCCGCGCCGCCGGCGAGCTTCATATGTTGCAGTTGATCAATCGCTTCGACGGGAAGAGGGGCACGCGTCTCGCCTGGATGAATCACGGCATTTCGCACGAGGAGTATCACCGCGGCCAGCTCGCGGTTTATGCACGGCTGGTGGGCCGAGTGCCCGCGCTGACGAAACGCATCCACGGCTGAGCGAGACTCAACCGGCCGGGCGGAGGATTCTCTCGGCTGCCCTTCGAAACGAGGCCGGGTCGATTGCCGGAAACCGGTGAAGACGCGGCTCGATTTCGTCGAAGTAAGCGAGCGCTCGTTGCGGCTCGACAAGTCCCCTCGCCACCATCTCCTTCACGTCGGAGAGGTCCTGCGCATGACCACGTTCAATTTTGGCCAGGGCCTGCGAATAGAAGTCGTAATGGAAGGAAGAGAGGCGCTCGCTCTTCTCGATGAAGCGACTGCGCTCCTGCCAGCCCGGCAGCTCCGGAATGAAGTCGGAAGGTGAAGCGAGCTCGACGTTGATCTCGAGTGCTTCTTTCAACTGGGGGATCGCGCGGAGCATCCGGTCCGACTCCGGAACGAATCGGATGTCGACGTCAATCGTCGTCGGCCGCCATGCGAGGAGAACTGCGCTTGCCCCGCCCGTGAAGTAGAGACTTGTCTCGCGGTCTGCATGGTCGGACAGAGCATGCATCAGCTTTTGGATCCGAGCCGCGTCGGCTACGCGACGCATTCCGCCGCCCGCTCGAAGCTCACGAGCCGGCGGATGAGCGCGTTGTACCGGGAATGCGCAGAGTCCGGATCGGTCTTCGCGAGCACCTCGTAGAGACGATGTTCGGGCTCCGCAAATGGCGCCTCCGGGACTTCCATCCCGATCCGCCGCAGCCGCGGCGCACCGATCGAAACGAGGAGGGCGGGAATCGATTCGATCCCTCGCGAGAGGTCGTCCAGCCCCTCGCGGACGATATCGCCTCCGGGAAGGCGCTCGATCTCCACGGCAGCATGATAGCGGCCGTTTCCGTCGGATAATCCGCCAACAGATGTCTCTTCCCGGTGGAACCCGGCTCGGTCCCTACGAGATCATCGCTGCCGTCGGCGCGGGCGGAATGGGGGAGGTTTACCGGGCG
>DASXTN010000241.1:0-2660 GCA_036505435.1 Thermoanaerobaculia bacterium
CGACGCGATGGGCGTGGGTTCGTCCTCGAGGATCGCGGCCAGGGTCTGGATCGGCGTCTCCCGGCGAAACGCGCGCTCTCCGGTTGCCAGCTCGTACAGCACGGCGCCCAGCGAAAACTGATCCGAGCGGAAGTCGAGCGGCTTGCCGGAGGCTTGCTCGGGGGACATGTAGCCGACGGTGCCGGCGATTCCGCTGGGATCGATCTCCTCGTGGCTGGATGTCGAAAGATCCGAGACCGACTCGGATCGTACGGGAACCAACTTGGCGAGACCGAAATCGAGGATCTTCACGAATCCATCGTTGGACACCATGAGGTTGTCGGGCTTCAGGTCGCGATGGACGATTCCCGCCCCGTGGGCTTTGGCCAGGCCGTCGGCGATCTGTGCCGCGATCGAGAGGAGCCGGCGCAGCGGAAGCGGACCCGTGAGAACGAGCTCTCTCAGGCTCGCGCCTTCGACGAGCTCCATGGCGATGTAGAAGGTCGAGTCCGCCTGACCGATCTCGTAGATCGTAATGATGTTCGGGTGATTGAGGGCGGACGCCGACCGCGCTTCATGCTTGAGTAGGCCGAGTCTCAGCGGGTCGGACGCGAGCGCCGCGGGAAGGATCTTGAGAGCCACCTCGCGTCCGAGGCGGCTGTCGCGCGCGCGATAGACTTCGCCCATCCCGCCCCGTCCGAGCGGAGCAAGGACCTCGTGGGGACCGAGGTGGGTGCCTGGTGAAAGAGGCATCGGAACGCAAAATCTTATCGTTCGCGGCTCTAACACCTTTTATCCTGACGCCTGTCATTCCGAGCGAAGCCAGAAATCTCTCCTCGCTTCGACCACTGCCATTCACTCGGGCTCTGGGGCCCGTTCAGCCCCGCAGAGGGTATGCCGGGATGTCGAGATGACGGGCGGCTTTCGAAAGCCGCGCGTCATAACTCGCGAGGGCGACTTTCTGGCCGTGACTTCGTAGAAACTCGATCGAGGCGAGGTGCAGGGCGTCGAGCGTCCGCACCGGCGCGGGAAAGGGCTCCAGCGCTCGCGCGAGAACCGGCGGTGCCAGCTCGACCAGAGGGATGCGGCCCAGCAGATCTCTCACCGACTCGGAATGCGTCGCTGCCAGCTTTCGTGAGTGAATTCGCGTCCAGAGCTCGTACTCGAGGAGACGACTGGAGATCAAGGACTCCTTCCACAGATCCGGCGGCGGTTGCTTGTCTTCGGCAAGAAGCTGGGCGAGAGCGACCGATGTGTCGAGATAAATCAACGATCTGCGCGATCCCGCTCGAGCTCACTCAGGAGGTCCTCCAGCGGGGCGACCGGCTTGTTGGGTGGAATTGCGCCGGGAGGCAGGGCAGGCGGCGTCACCCATCCCTGGCGTACTGCGTCGGCGAGAAGGGCGTCCGAAAGGAGCGGGCTCCGCGTCTCGCGGGGAGGAACGAGCTCTGCAACCACCCGATCGCGGTCCGTGATGAGCACCGACTCCCCATTCCCCACGAGACGGACATACTCCGAGAGCTTGTTCTTCAAGACCTTCAGGCCAACCGATCTCATGGAGCGAAAGTAGCTTCCAGAAGCTACTTTGTCAACCGCCGAGCGCGGCGGTCCGGGCTACTCGTACCTCAGCGCTTCGATCGGGTCTAAGCGAGAGGCTTTGACCGCCGGATAGAGGCCGAAGAAGATCCCCACCGACATCGACACGGCAAGCCCGACGACGATTGCCCAGACTGGCGTCTCGGCGGGCAGCGCCTCGAAGGCTTTCTTCACGCCGGCGGGCACCGCGATTCCGACGATCACGCCGATCGCTCCCCCGATGAGCGAGAGCGTCGCCGCCTCGGTCAAGAACTGGAGCACGATGTCACGCCGGTAAGCGCCCACCGCCTTCCGCACCCCGATCTCGCGCGTCCTCTCGGTCACTGACACCAGCATGATGTTCATGACGCCCACTCCGCCGATCAGCAACGAGATAAATGCGATGAACACCATGGCGAGGGTCACGCCGCGCGTGATTCCCTGAAAGCTCTCGATCATCTTGTCGGGAGTGACGATCCCGAAGTCGTCCGGCTTATCGAACCGAACGTGCCGCCTCGTCCGGAGAATCGCACGCGCCTTCTCGATGACCACCGGAACCTGGTCGGGAGTGTAGGGGACCGTCGCGATGCGGAGAGCGTCACCCTCGCTTCCACCCACCTTGATCCACGGGAATCGCCGGTCGAACGTCGTGATCGGGATGACGACGAGGTTGTCCTGCGATTCGCCAAACATCTTCCCCTTCTTCTCGAACAGTCCGATGACTGTGTAGTTGTCGTGCCCGAGCAGGACCTTCTTGCCAATCGGGTCCTCGCGCGGGAAGAGCTTCTGGCGAATGTCTTCTCCGATCACCATGACGTCGGCTGCGTGTTCGACCTCCGTCGATGTGAAGAACCGACCCTCCGCGACGAATCGGCTGGTCGCGACCGGGTATTCCTCGATGACTCCGAAGACGCGAGGGGACCGCGCCTCGGCGTCGCGGTGCTTCAGGTGGTAATCGCTGTTGTCCCAGAGGTAACGCTGGGGAGAGACCGCGCGCATCTCCGGAATGTCCCGGAGGGCCGCCGCGTCCTGGAGCGTCAGGTCCTTACGGCGGAGCTCTCCTTCCGGCCGCGGACCGCCCGGACCGAACCGCGGTTCGTACTTCT
>DASXTN010000242.1:0-1515 GCA_036505435.1 Thermoanaerobaculia bacterium
GCTCGTCGAATCGAAGGACCTGGCCGCGATCCGCACCGCCCAGAACTTCGCGGTCACCGTCGAGCCCCGAGGCGGTCTCCCGCAACCCTCGGGTCCTGTCGTGCTGCTCGGTTCGCCGACCGGCTAGCGTGAACGCTAGGATCGGTGAATCCGGGCACGTTGTTTGCTCGTATCTGAGAGGCGTCGGACCGCGCCTTTCGCACAAACTGGCTGGACCGACCGAAAACACGCCGCTCCCGAGAAATCGGGGCGGCGTTACTTTATGAACGTGGCGGGGACAGGCCCATCGGGCCTGCACCCGCCGCAGTCCTGCCCTCCGGATTACCGGACGTTCTCTTCAAAAAACCGGACGATCGCTCGATTTCGGAAGTTCAACGACTCCGCCGACCGGAACCCGTGCTTCTGGCGCGGCTGGATCTGCAGATCGTACGGCTTGCCGGCCTTAACGAGAGCGTCCACGAACGCGACCGTGTTCTGGAGGTGGACGTTGTCGTCGGACGCGCCGTGAATGAGAAGTAGCGGTGCGGCCAGGTCTTTCGCCCTCGAGAGCGGCGCGGAGCGCTCGTAGCCCTCGGGGTTCTCGGCAGGCGTTCCCATGTACCTCTCGGTGTAGATTGTGTCGTAGAACTTCCAGTGCGTGACCGGCGCGCCGGCGATCCCGCACTTCCAGACGTCGGGGGCGCGCGTCATCGCGAAGAGCGTCAGGTAGCCGCCGTACGACCAACCCCAGATCGCGATGCGCGTTCCATCCACGAAGGGCAGGCCCTTCAGGTACCGAACACCCGTGAGCTGGTCCGCGAGCTCGCGCCGGCCCATGTCGCGAAACAGGGTCGCCTCCCAGGCGTGGCCGCGCCCGAAAGCGCCGCGGTTGTCGAGACTCCAGACGAGGAAGCCTCGGCTCGCCAGCAGGTGGTCGAGCAATGTCGTCGCGCCCCACGCGTCCCGAACGACCTGTGAGTGCGGCCCGCCGTAAACGTAGACGATGACCGGATACTTCCTCGAAGCGTCGAACCCGGCGGGCTTGACGAGCCGGGCCTCGAGCCGTGCACCGTCGTCGGAGCGCACCTCGACCTCTTCCGTCGTCGCAAGCTCGTACTGGTCGAGTCGCGTCTCCGGCCGTTCCACGACGCGCACGGTGTTTCCTGAGACATCGAGGAGGGAGAGCACCGGCGGCTCGCCGACGCTCGAGTAGGTGTCGAGGAGAAACCGCCCATCGGGAGAGAGCTGTGGAGAGTGCTGTCCGCGCCGGGTCGCGATGACTTTTGAAAAGCCGTTGCCGTCGAGCGCGACGCGATAAGTCGGGCGCCGCCGGACGTTCTCTTCTGTCGCGGTGAAGTAGACGAGCCCGCGTGTCTGGTCGACGCCGGCGATCCTGTCCACGATCCACTCGCCTCGCGTAATCGGGCGAGGATCGCCTCCCGAGACGCGACCGACGGAGAGGTGTGCGTATCCGCTGCGCTCCGATTTCCAGACGTATCGTCCGTCCCGCAGGAAGACGGGCGGATCGACGACGTT
>DASXTN010000243.1:0-4105 GCA_036505435.1 Thermoanaerobaculia bacterium
CGTTCGCCCGACTTCGTCGGATCGAGCGTGACGAGGAGTTTCTGCAGATCATCCGCGTGCTCTTCTTCCATCGCCAGGATCTCTTCCATCATCCGGCGTGAGGTGATGTCCCGGTCACCCAGGTAGCGGACGATCTCCGCATAGGACTCGATCGCGATGCGCTCGGCAATCAGGTCCTCTCGAATCATGTCCACGAGGCTGTCACCCTCGACGTATTCCGAGTGGCTACGCGAAGCGAGCCCCTCCGGGCTGAAGTTCGGCGCACCGCCGATCTGCGTGATTCGCTCCGCGATGCGGTCGGCGTGGACCTGCTCCTCGTTCGCGTGCTCGAGAAACTCCTGCGCGACTGCCTGAGCGTGAATGCCTTGAGCCATGAAGTAGTGACGTTTGTAGCGCAGAACGCAGACGATTTCGGTCGCGAGCGCATCGTTCAGGATCTTGATCACCGTGTCGCGGTCCGCCGTATAGCCGGGCGTGACGGCTCCGTCTTCGATGTGCTGTCTCGCGCGCTTGCGAAGCTCCCGCACGTCAGTCAGGAATTCGCCTTTCGCGCCGCTACTCTTTCCTCTGGATTTCATGACGCCCCCTCGCTCGAAGTGAGGCAGGCGACTCTAACAGGCTAGTAGAAGTCCGAGCAGGACATCGCGTAGCCGCACTGCCGGTTCGGGCAGAGGAGCTTGCAGCTTCGGTCGACGAGCTCGGCGCCGCAGTTAGGGCAGAAGCGTTCGGGGTGCGGCTCTCGAGCCGCCGTGATGTGCTCCCTCTCCCCGGCTGCGGGGAGGGGGTCGGGGTGAGGGGCGTTCTGCATCGGGTGTTTCATGGGACCGGCGTGCTCGTGGTCGCGGGCATAACGGCGGTTTGCGCCGGCGACGGGCTGGAGGCGGCGGGAGTGCCCTCCACTCCCAGTACCAGACCAGCGGGAGTTCGGAGCGCCGCGAGCGGGGTCGTGTCGGGCGTTGGCGGAGGGGGTTCCGGCGCGCGCCTCTCCGTCGCATGCTCGGTGCGTCTTCCTCGGGAGCAGCCCGTCGCCAGCGCGCACGCCGCCAGTAGAAGTGCGAAGGAAGCCGTTCTCTTCACGTGATGGGTTTCTCGGCCGGCCGGATTCTAGCCGACAGATTTTGTCGCTCGACGCGTCGAAACGCTGACCGAGTTTGCCTCATACAAAGCCGGACAGCCGCGCAACTCGTTGTAGCGCAAAGGGGATCGGTGTGCCGCTCGAGTGGTACGCGCCTTGATGTAACGGAAGACTAAGAAGAGTGCCGGCATGGGAGTTCCGGCATGGGGGGGAGCCGAAGGGCTCCCCCCTTTGTTTTGTTCGGCCGGGAGTCACCGCGCCCTCCGGGTGAGCGAGACTCTCTCTTCCAGGGGCTCCTCGAGGTAGCGCGCGAGAGAGCCCACGTTCTTTCGCTCCCCCGCGACGACGAGCCAGAGAGAGTCGCCCAGGTCCTGCTCTTGGACGACCCGAAACGCCCCGCGCGCGGCCGCAATGGACCGTCCGCTCGTGTAAGGGATGCGCAGCGTGAATCTCTCCGGCTCAGGGCGTGCACTGAGCAGAATCGCGCGCTCGAGCGCGGGGAGGCCCGCTCCCGTCGCGGCGGAGACGCCGATCTCTCCGCGCGGCACGGCAGCGCCGGGACGATCGGTCTTGTTCCAGACCGGAAGGATTCGCCCCGGCCCGACACCGAGCTCACCGAGAACTTCGTTCGCGATCCGACGTTCCTCGTCGACGCGGGGCGACGACGCGTCGAGGACGTGCAGCACGAGGTCCGCATCGCGGATCTCGCTTAAGGTCGAACGGAACGAAGCCACGAGTGACGGAGGAAGCTTGCGGACGAAGCCGACGGTGTCGACGAAGATCACGCCCGAGAGCTTCGGCGACGCGCCGTGCGCGCTCTTCGAGTCGAGCGTCGCGAAGAGGCGGTCCGCGGCGTACGCCGATTCGCGCGTCAGCCGGTTGAACAGGGTCGTCTTGCCGGCGTTCGTGTAGCCGGATATCGCAACCTGGAAGCGGCCGGCGCGCGAGCGCCGCCGCACCTGGCGGGACGTCTCGATCTTCTCGAGATCGCGGCGCAGGCGCGCAATCCGGTCGCGGATCTTGCGGCGGTCGAGCTCGAGCTTCTGCTCGCCCGCGCCCCGGCCGCCGATTCCGCCGGCGAGACGCGAGAGGTGTCCGTATCGTCCGGCCAGCCGCGGCAGCAGGTACTGAAGCTGCGCCAGGTTGACCTGCGTGCGCGCCTCCCGCGTGCGGGCGTGAGACGCGAAGACGTCCAGGATCAGACCGGGCCGGTCGAGCGCGGTCACTTCCTCGCCCCAGCGCTCTTCCAGGTTCCGAACCTGCGCTGGCGTGAGCTCGTCGTCGAAGACGACCAGACCCGCGTCCCGCTCGCGCGCCTTCTCGCCGATTTCCTCGGCAGCCCCGCGGCCAACGTACGTCGCAGGATCGGGCGCGGGACGATCTTTCACGACACGTCCGACAACCTCCCCGCCCGCGGATTCGACGAGCCGCTCGAGCTCGTCTAAATGCTCCTCGGACGCCGAGCGCGGGACGGCGCGAGAAGAAACTCCGACGATCACGACCCGCTGGCGGGACGGGGGCTTGCCGCGGGAAGGTCTCAAAACAGCGCGGCTTCGAGGGCGGAGATCACCGTCTCGGATGGTAAGATCCGCCGCGTACAGTGTCAAATCTCGTCGCGCGCGAGCGCGCCCTGACGGTTCGGGAGCGCGCCCTGGCCGCCCGCCTCGACTCCCTCGCCCGTTCCTATCCCGCGGCCATCGGAGAGCACGACCCGATCCGTTTCGCGGCCGCCTGCGACCGGCCCGAAGATCGCGAGGTCGTCGCTTGGATCGCGGCGGCCTTCGCTTACGGTCGAGTGCAGACGATCCTCGCGAGCGTCGGGCGGATCGCCGCGGCACTCGGCCCTCATCCGGCAGAAGAGGTCGACCGGATCTCCGATTTTCGGCGCTTCGCCCGGGAGGAGCTCGCGGGCTTTCGCCATCGTTTCCATGCGTCCCGCGACGCCGCGGCGCTCCTCTACGCGATCGCGCGGACGCGCGCGGAGGCAGGCTCGGTCGGTGCGTTCTTCGCCCGCGAGCGCCGCGACGACGAACGGGATGTCGCGGGACTCCTCTCTCGGGTGGCACAGAGGATCCTCGCCTTCGACTGGCGCCCCGCGCTCGGCCGGCGGACGCTGCCGGAGGACTCGCCGGTGAGGTTCTTCTTTTCCGATCCGGCGTCCGGGTCGGCGTGCAAGCGGTGGAATCTGTACCTCCGTTGGATGGTGCGCAAGGATGCGCTCGACTTCGGACTGTGGCCGGAGATCCCCACGAGCCGGTTGGTGATCCCGACCGACACTCACGTACATCGCGTCGCCCGGCGGCTCGGGTTGACCCGCCGGAAATCCGCGGACTGGAAGACCGCGCGGGAGATCACGGACCGCCTCGCCCGATTCGATCCCGAGGACCCGGTCCGTTACGACTACGCGCTCTGCGAGATCGGAACGATCGGGATCTGCCGGCCGGCCCTGGCGACGTCGCGCTGCTTCGAGTGTCCGCTCGCCGAAGGTTGTCCGGCAGGTCGTCGCAGACTGTCGGTGGCCGCATGAAAGTCCGCGCCCTCCTGACGATCGCCACGTCCGTCGCGCTCGCCGTCGTCGGCACGCTGTGGATCCGCTCCCTCGTGCCGCCCGAGTCGCCGACCGGCTCGCTCGCATTCCTTTCGGCGGCGCCGGAGCTTCCCGTCTTCGAACGCTCCGGCAAGAAGCACGACCTCGCGCACGAGAAGGGCCGATTCCTCATCGTTCATTTCTGGGCGACGTGGTGCCCGCCGTGCGTCGAGGAGATCCCCGCGCTCTCGCGCTTCTGGGAGAAGTACGGCAAGCGCGATGACCTCGCGCTCTACTCGGTCTCGGTCGACAAGGACTGGAAGACGATCGACAACTTCACCGCGAAGAATCCGAACGAAGTTCCCGTGTACCGCGACCCCGACGGAAAGACCGCAGCGCGCTTCGGCACGACGCAGTATCCCGAGACGTACATCGCGAACAAGGCCGGCCGCGTGCTCTACCGTGTGCAGGGCGCCGTGTCGTGGGATGATCCCGAAGTGCGC
>DASXTN010000244.1:0-9471 GCA_036505435.1 Thermoanaerobaculia bacterium
CCTGCGCCGATGCCCGCCGTACCACGCACGGCAGACGCTTCTCTTCTCGGCGACTCTTTCTCCGCGCGTCATGGAGCTCGCCTGGGAGCACACGAACAACGCACAGAAAATCGAGGTCGAGCCCGAGCGCGTCGGCGCGCATGGGATCACGGAGGTGCTCTACCACGTCTCGTCTCGCGAGAAGCTTCCCCTGCTGCTCGGGCTTCTCGAAGAGGAGGGGCGCAGCCGCATCCTGATCTTCGTCAACCGGCGAACGACCGCCGTCGACCTCGTCCGCGCGCTTTCGGCGAACGGCTATCCGACGCGCGCGCTCGCCGGAAACGTTCCGCAGGAGAAGCGATTGAAGATCCTGCGCGACTTCAAGGAAGGTCGGCTCGCCGTTCTGGTCGCGACGGATGTCGCGTCGCGGGGGCTCCACATCGAAGGGGTGTCCCACGTCGTCAACTACGACCTGCCTCAGGATCCGGAGGACTATGTCCACCGGATCGGCCGGACAGGGCGCGCCGGCGCCCTCGGGACCGCGGTCTCGATCGCGTGCGACGACTACGTGTTTTCCCTCGACTCGATCCAGAAGCTGATCGGCCGCGAGATTCCGGTCGAATGGGCGCCCGCGGAGATCCTTCAGGCGGGCCGGAACTTCTTGGAGACGAAGCCCCACCGCCGGACGTCATCTCCCGCCCGCAGACCGCCGCCGCGGCCGAGCGCCGCCACCCTGGTCACCTACGGGCGCGAAAAGAGGAAGAGCCGGAGAAGGTAGATCGCGGCAAGACGGGGGTCAGGCAGGTAGTTTGGCATTATTTGCGATTCGCTCGATCTGCTGTTTCAATTCGGGTTCCCGAGCGATTCGCTCCTTCAAACAGCGTACGCCGTGAGCAAGGCCGGAGTCGTCGCGCAGGAAGAGTCGCGCCAATTCGGCGACCGGTATCCCGAGCCTTTCGCGCCCGAGATATGCCGACAGCAGTCGCAAGCGTGAAACATCGCGGCGCCGGGTCGCTCCCTTGAGGTCCTCGAGGGTCAGACCGCTCGAAGCGGCGACAACGCGCGCCACGGCTTCCGCGGTCCAGCTCCGACTTCTCCGCGGCGGCAGCGATACCTGCCGCAGGGCTTCTTTCGCGAAATCTTCGTCGCCTTTGATCGAGCCTTCGTGTGTAACGAGGGTGTCGTACGCCGGTGTGATTCGACCTCGATCTGCCATCAAGTCGCGATACGTTCGCATCGCTTCTCGTCGACTCGGCGCCAACAGGGCGAGAGCGCGATCGAGATCGAGCCACGCCGGCCCTATACCGGTCCGAAAGAAGAGGTCGCTCGACCACGGATAAGAGCGCGGCGCGCGCACAATTCCCGCCTTGACAGGGTTCTCGTGGATGTACCGGACCAGAGCGAGGAAATAGCGGTCAGAGTCAACGAGGAACGATTTGTAGCGTCCCTGAAAAAGATGCCCGACGCGGCCGTGTCGCCGGTTGAAGCGCTGTGTGTAAGAAGACTGCAGCGCGTGCATGAAGGCGGAGAGGGAGGCCGAACCCTGCTCCACCGCGAGATGAACGTGATTCGGCATCAGACAATACGCGTACAGCCGGAACCCAAAGCGCAAACGGTAGCGGGCGATTCGCTCGAGATAGTCCTCCCGGTCAACGTCGTCGCGGAACACTTCACGGCGCTCGTTTCCACGCGCGATCAGGTGATGGACGGTGCCGGGCGCCTGGAGTCTCGGTGGCCTCGCCATCCGAGAGAGATTGTCGTGAGCGGTATCGCCGGATAGAGGCGCTTCGCTCAGAGCGAGCGCCGCTTCAATAACTCCAAAATACCTGCCTGACCCTAGAAGCTAGAAGCTCTTCAGGAAGTCCGCGTTCGTCCGGAACTTCGAGAGACGCCCCAGGACCAGCTCCATCGCCTGGATCTTGTCCACCGCGGCGAGCGCCCGCCGCAGCTTGACGATCTTCGGGAGCTCTTCGGGGTTGTAGATCTTCTCCTCTTTGCGCGTCCCGGACAGGGGGATGTTGATGCAGGGAAAGATCCGACGGTTGAAGAGGTCGCGGTCGAGCAGGATCTCGGTGTTGCCGGTTCCCTTGAACTCCTGGAAGATGATCTCGTCCATGCGGGAGCCCGTGTCGATGAGAGCCGTTGCGATGATTGTGAGCGACCCTCCCCCCTCGGCATTCCGCGCCGCCCCGAAGAACCGGCGCGGCTTCTCCATCGTCCGGGCGTCGATTCCACCCGACAAGATCTTGCCGCCGCCTTTCTGCATGTGGTTGTAGGCGCGCGCCATCCGGGTGATCGAGTCGAGGAAGATGATCGCGTGCTTGCCGCATTCGATCAGCCGCCGGGCCCGCTCGGCAACGATCTCGGCGACCGCAATGTGGTTTTCCGCCGAGAGGTCCGCCGAAGAGGCGATGACTTCTCCCCGGACGACGCTGCGCCGGAAGTCGGTGATCTCCTCCGGCCTCTCGTCGATCAGGAGCACGATGACGTGCACGTCCGGGGCGTTGACGCCGACGGCGTGCGCCATCCTCTTCAAGAGAGTCGTCTTCCCGGCCTTCGGCGGCGCGACGATCAAACAACGCTGACCGCGGCCGATCGGCGCGAGCAGGTCGACGACGCGGCCACACATCTCGTCCGGCTCGGTCTCCAGCTTCAGCCAGGCGTTCGGGTCGATCGAGACGAGCTCCCCGAACGCGGGGCGCTGGCGGAACTCGGCAGGGCTCAGGCCTTCCACGGTCTCGATCCGCTTGACGACCGGACGGCCTCCGTCTGCCGCAAAACCGCCGATGAGCGCGCCGGCTTCGAGGCCTTCGCGCGAGATCAGCTCACGCGGAACGAGCGGGTCGCGCGGGGTTGGAAGGTAGTTCGTGCTCGCGGAAACGAGCACACCCGGCGAGCTCTCCTTAGGGGGAACGGAGAGCACTCCCTGGACAGGTCTCTCCGGGCCGGTAGCGACGAGCTCGTCCGCGCGCTCGGGCGCGCCATTGCCGGCGAAGCCGCCCGGACGACCGCCTCTGCGACGCCGACGACGCCGGCGTCGATGGGGACGCGGTTGCCCCTGTCCCTCACCGGGAGTGGGCTCGCGGGTCTGGCCCGCCGGGCCGGAAGGGGTCGCGCTTTCCGCCGAAACGGAAAAGAACCGGGCGCTTTCCGGGGTCGAGGGATCTTCGGACATGAACTCCTGGGTGCCGCCGCGCTGACTCGGTGTCCGGGCGGAAGAGCTTGATTCTAGCCCAAAACCGATGCCGGGCGCAGGAAAAAACCGGCAGCCCTGCAGAATCCCGGTTCCCCGGGGAAGTATCCGTGGCGTCTCACGCGAACAGCGCGAGAACCTGGGAAGGATCCGCGGGGGGCACGCCCGCCAGCGCGAAGTTTTCTCGGGCGTGCTGCGGTGTCGAAACGCCGACCAGGGCCGTCGTCATTCCAGGAGAAGAGCGGGAAAACTGGAGAGCGCGCTGAGCGCCCGTCGAAGCGCCCGGAAACGCCGCCTCGACCTCGTCCGGCAAATCGCCCGCGAGGCGCCCCTGGAGAAGCGACGCCGACCCGAATGCGGCGACTCCGCCGCTCTCGGCCGCGGGTAGAGCGGCGAGCCGCCCCTCCGGCGTTTCCTGCGAGCGATACGCCACCGCCTGGGCCATGGCCAGGTTCAAGGGCAGTTGGACGGCGGCGAAATGGTGTTCTCGGCCGGCTACCTCTTCCGCCACCTCCCGCAACTGCGCGAGTGAGAGGTGCTCGGGATGCTCCGGAGGGACTCGCAGGCCGTCCCACGTGGCGAGGCCCCACTGTCCGATTCGGCCCGCCGTCGCCGCCTCCTCCAGGGCCTCGACGGCTTTGGCGAGACGCGCGCGGAAGGTCGGCCGGTCGACGGATGTTCGCTGTGACTCGATGTTGTGCAGGTAGTAGAGGTCGATCGTCTCGAGACCCAGGTTCTTCCGGCTGCGGTCGATCTGATCGCTCAGGTATCCCGGAGCCATGCAGTGGCCGCCCGAAGCGATCTCGGCGCGAGGTGCGATACCCGTCGCGATGAACGTCTCCAAGATGTAGCGGCGGGGGTCGCGCGGGTCCTCCGAGTCGTGAGGCAGGTATCCGCCCTTTGTCGCGACGAAGACCTCGTCCCGCCTCGCCGCGCCTTGCGCGAATGCGTCCGCGAGAGCGCGTCCGATTGCCCGCTCGCTCTTCTGGCCGCGGTAGTTGATCGCCGAGTCGAAGACGTTCACCCCGGAGGCGAGGGCGACGCCGATGCAGGCCTCGAATCCCCGGTCGGTCGCGTCATCCTCGTTTCCCAGATAAGTTCCGAGGCCGATCGAGGAGAGAAGGAGACCGGCGGCCTCGCGAAAGTGCCCCGAGGCGGCCGTCGACCGTGCCGCGAACCGCTTCGTTCCCTCGAGCGTGGCTCGTCCGGGGATCACCTGGCGAGGCTATCCCGTTTTTCGATTTCGGATTCCGAGTCGCGGCTACACGTAGGCTCGGTTCAGGAACCCCAGATTCGGATAGCCCGATCCCAGGATCGCCGCCGCGTCGGCTCCGAGCCAGTCCTGCAGGATCGTCCCGTAGTAGGCGCGGAAATCGTTCTCGATCTTCCGGTTTCCGTTCGAATCGAGATTCGCGAGGTTCGGGACGCTGCCGTAGATCCCCCGCTTGACGGCATCTCCCACGACGAAGTGCGCGCTGGCGGTACCGTGGTCCGTTCCATTCGAGCCATTGTCCTGGACCCGGCGTCCGAATTCCGACCAGGTCATGAGCAGCACGTCGTGCGACTTTCCGTGCGCGTCGAGATCGTCGAAGAGCGCCTGGATTCCATTCGAGACGGTCGTCAAGAGCGGGTCTTGATCGACGTTCTGTGTGGCGTGGTTGTCGAAACCGCCGAACGTGATGTAGAGGATGCGCGCTCCGACGTTCGCGTTGATGATCTCAGCGATCAAGAGCAACCCGGCGCCGAGCGTGCCCGCCGGATAGCTGCCGCCCGCGACGTAGCCCGAGCCGACCGTCTGCAGGATGTTGGAGGAGTTGATCGCGTCCTCGCCGACCTGCGAGAGAGTGTCGGCGGCATTCGTGATTTCGTACTCGGTCCCGTTCTCAGTCAGGAATGTTCGGATCTGGTTGTTGCGGTCGCCGAGGTACTGACCGTCGGTCGCGTATTGATAGCTCGCGAGGTTGACGAACGACGGCACCCCGACGTTGTCGGCGAGAAGCGTTCTCGGGAGCGACTGGGAGATCGCGGTGCACGAGAGCGGATTGCCGTTGCCCGCGATGTACCGGTCTGCCCACCGGCCGAGCCAGCCGTTTCTCTGAGCGAGCTGCGGGTCGGCGGTGTGCCACACGTCGCGAGCCGCGAAGTGAGAGAGACTCGAGTTCGGGTATCCGACGTTTTCGACGACCGCGACCCGGTTGCGATCCCAAAGCGACTTCAAACCCGTCATGACCGGGTTCAAGCCCAGGCGGTCGTCGAGCGGCAGCACGGAGGTCGCGGGAATGCCGATTCGCGAGCGCATCTGCGTGTACAGGTTGTCCGTGTAAGGGACGACCGTATTGAGGTCGTCGTTGCCGCCGGCGAGCTCCAGCACGACCAGCGTGCGATTGCCGAACTCGGCCTCGAGAGATTCCTCGAGGAGTCCCGTGCCCTTGACCGCCCAGCGGGGCACCATCGCCGAGACGGTCACGAAGCCGGACGTCCGAAGCAGGAAATCGCGTCGCGATATGGGCATGGCGGACCTCTTTTTCCCCCGGTCAGGCGAGATGGAATGCGGGGCTTGTCAGCATCAGGTGCACGAGACCCCGGACCTTCTTGTCAACGTTGGCGGTCGTATTCGTCCAGTTCCCTCGCGAGCCGTCGTCGTTCGCGTTCATGTACTCGACCCACGAGGCGCGGATCTTCGAAGAGACGTCGTCGACGTTCAGCCGTTCCGCGAGGATGTCCACGACCTTTTCCGCCGTCGAGGCATCCCGGCCGGCGAGAAGGCGGTTCGGATCGAACCGCGTTCCGGTGTTGCCCCGGTTCGTGCACATCGTGTTCACCATGGTCGAGCGCGCGAAGAGCGTGCCCGTGTTCATCCAGGAAGTTCCCCAATCCCAGCCCTTCGCGTCTTCCGGATTGAAGAGCACCTGACCCATGCCGGCGAGTGAATTGCTCGCGGTCGCGAAATCGGTGGTGGCTTCCACCATGCGCACCGACGCCGCGGCATATTCGACCGGGCTGCGCACCCAGCTCTTTCTGGTATGCGCTTCGTAGAACTCCGGGTGGAGGAAGATCTGTCGCACCACCTCGCGGATCGAGTGACTCGTCGAGACATACACGTCGCGTAGCTCGTCGACGACGTGCAGCGGCGGGTACTCATACGCGAAGAACGACCACAGCTTCGCGCCGATGAAGCGCCCCGACACGGACCCCTGGGAGTCGGAGTGGTTCAGAATGATCTGAATCGCACGGTAGCCGTCCCAGTTGCCGGTCTGTCCTAGGATCGTCTTCGACGCGTTGTCGTGGAGGGCCGGGTTGTCCAGGAACGTCGCGCCGTTGTAGTTGTCATCCCGGCGGTAGTTCTGGACGGTCCAGCCGGTCAGCGCCCGGGCGACCTCGCGGACGTCACTCTCGGTGTAGTAGCCGATCCCCAGGCAATAGAGCTCCATGAGCTCGCGGGCGTAATTCTCGTTGGGCCGCCCGGCCCGGTTCAGCCAGTTGTCGAGCCAGACGAGCATTGCCGGGTCCTGCGAGATCTTCAGAACGAGATCGTCGAACTTTCCGACCGCGTACTGCCGCTCCGTCCTGTTCTGGTTGTGGATGAGTGTGACGCCGCGGACCTTCGCGATGCCGGAAGTCCAGTGCAGATTCCAGAAGTACGTCATCTTCTCTTCCAGCGGGCGCGGCGAGAACGCCATGCGGTCGAGGAACCACTGCTGGACGCCTCGGATGTTCGACAGGTTGTAGTTCTTGGCCGCGAGGCCCTGCTCGTACGCCGTCAGGTCGATCGCCTCGTAATCCACGAGACGAGAAACGGCACCTTCGAGTCCGCGGCCGTAGAGATCGTCGATTTCCGAGGGGGTTCCGCCGAAGCCCGCGCGCCGCAGGAGGTGTGCAGCGGCGTCCCGGGTCCACTTGACAGCGCTCATGGGCCCCTCCCTTCCAGGGCGGTCGACTGACTTTTTAGACGAGGCGGCGGAGGAACGGTTTACGCCGGGGGAATAGACCCCGTTCGGGGTCTGTCCCCAAGTCAGAACACCGGCAACGGAATGCCGTTTGTCTTCGTCGTCCCCTCGACTTTCGGGTCCCAGCGGCCGGGGATCGGGGTCTGACACTTCGGACATGCGCCGGCGACCAGACGATTGCGTCGCACGCAGAACCCGAACCGCTCGATGACCGCCGTCTCGCACTCCGGACACCGCGTGTCCTCCCATTTTCCGACCCGGCCGGGCAGGTTGCCCGCGTAGACGTACCGCAGCCCCTCCTTGGTTCCGATCTCCGCAGCCCGAACGAGCGTCGCCGCCGGAGTGAAATCGCGGTCGGTCATCTTGTAGTCCGGATGGAACGCCGTGACGTGCCAGGGAACGTCCCGAGACACCGATGCGACGAAGGCGGCGGCGCGGCGCAGCTCATCCTCGGAGTCGTTGAACCCCGGGATGACGAGCGTCAAGACCTCGAGCCAGATGCCGCGTTCGTGGATTCCGACGATCGTGTCGAGGACGTTCTGCAGTACCCCGCCGAGCTCCCGGTAGTGCTTGTCATCCATCGATTTCAGGTCCACCTTGTAGAAGTCGATCCAGGGCCGGATGTAATCGAGCACCTGCGAGGTCCCGTTGCCGTTCGAGACGTAAGCGGTATAGAGCGCTCGGCGCTTCGCCTCCTGGAAGACTCCGACCGCCCATTCCGAAGTGATGAGCGGCTCGTTGTAGGTCGAGACGACCGTCGGGGCGCCGCACTCGATCGCGAGCTCCGCGAGATCTTCCGGCGAGACGTCGCGCGGCGGCGCGACCGCGCGCGGGTCGCGGATCGACTGGGAGGTGAACCAATTCTGGCAGTACCCGCAGTGCAGATCGCAGCCGAGCATTCCGAAAGAGAGCGCATCGGAACCCGGAAGAGCGTGAAAGAACGGCTTCTTTTCGATCGGATCGCACTGGATCGCGCCGACATAACCCCAGGGGACCTTGAGAACGCCGCCTTCGTTGTAGCGCACGCGGCAGACGCCCTCTCGACCCTCGGGGATCGGGCAGCGATGTCCGCACGAATAGCACTTCAAGCGGCCGTCCGGCAGCCGCTCGACGAGCTCGGGCGCCGCGGCGACGGTCCGGCGAGCCAGGACCTCGGCGACCGGAGATTTGGGCTTGGGGGCGCGCGCCGCCATGTCACAAAGATAACGCCGGGAGAGGAGATGAAACTCCGAAGAGTCGTTCGGTCATCCGAGGCCCTCACCCCGCCCTCCCCCGGAGGGACCCAGAAATGTACCGCTCCCTCTGGAGGTTATGATCGGCCGATGCCCAAATCCCTTCGTTTCGCGGGGGTCTTCGCGCTCGCTTCTCTCTTCGCTCCCGTCCTCGCCGGCCAGACGGAATCGACGACTGTCCCGGCGGGCAGCTCGTACGGGACCGAAAAGTCCGGCGTGGTGAGCGGCGTCCGGATCGACGTCCGTCCCGACGGTTCGGTGTGGTTTCTCGTCCCCGCGCTCGACCGGATCGCGGTCCTGCAGGGCGACCAGACGAAGCAGTGGCAGATTCGGGACGACGACCACCTCGGAGCGAACCCCGTCGACTTCGAGGTTGACGGAGACTTCGTCTGGTTCCTCTGCAATGGAGAGAGCCAGATCGACGCCGGCCATTCGATTTTCGGACGGCTCGACACAAGCAACGGCCAAGTACGCGAGTGGGAGGTGCCCGGCTCGCGGCCCGCCGGGTTCTATCGCGCTCCCGACGGGAAGGTCTGGATTCCGCAGACCGATCGCCGCCTGCAGTCGGTGGATCTCACGACTCTCGAGGTCGTGGATCACCGTTCGACGCAAACGATTGCGTATTCCGACATCGTCTTCGGGCCGGACGGTGCCCTTTGGATGACGGACTTCGGCAACAACCGGATCGTCCGCTACGTACCTGGTGCGTCTTCGGAAACGTCCTGGACGCTCCTCGATCCAACATTCGGCCTCTTGAATCCGTCCCAGATCCAATTCGACGAGCAGGGTCGTCTGTGGATCTCACAGTTCTCCGGCGGCCGCATCGACCGGTTCGATCCCGCGACCGGCGAGATCGCGGGCTTTCTCGGTTTCCTCGATCCGATCCACTTCGATCTCTTCGGCGGGCGCGTCTACGTCGCGGAGGCCAACGGCACGAACGGCCAGATCGCCGTTCTCGAGCCGACCCTTGCCGTCTCGTTAGGTCGTACGCTCGAGCCACTGACCGTGGATGTCGGCACGCTCGTGAACGCGCGCCGCGCGAGCGTCCGCGACTACACCGTCACGCCGACGACCTTCGCGTCTTCCCCGGAAGGGATTCCCGCCGCCGACCTCAAGGTCG
>DASXTN010000245.1:0-2930 GCA_036505435.1 Thermoanaerobaculia bacterium
CCGTTTTATTTCTCGTAGCGCGAGATAGACTCCGCGACCAAACGAAACTTCTATGCCTTTGACCCTCGCGGAACGGGAAAATTTGGTTCGCCGATACGAGCAAGGTCCCGCGCGGTTGAAGACCGCCCTCGCGAAGGTCCCGCCCGAAGCGATGAAGTGGCGGCCCGCGGAAGGTAAGTGGTCGGCGCACGAGGTCGTCTGCCATCTCGCCGACTCGGAATCGAACGCCGCCCTCCGGATCCGCTATTTGGCCGCCGAGGAAGACCCGCTGATCGTGGGTTACGACCAGGCCCGATGGGCGCGCGTCTTCGATTACCACTCGGCGCCTCTCGAGCCGGCGCTCGCGGTCGTCGATTCGGTGCGGGCCAACACGGCGGCGCTCCTGCGCCGACTCCCGGAGAAAACCTGGTCGGCATCGGGCACACACACCGAGTCCGGCCGGTATACGGCAGAAGACTGGCTCGCGATCTACGCGGAGCACATGGAAAAGCACTCGGGCCAGATCGAGCGGAACGTCGCCGCTTGGCAGGCGACAAAAGAGCGCGGAGAGTAGGCATGGCGTTCGTTCGAGAATTCAAAGAGTTCCTCGTCAAGCAAAACGCGCTCGCTCTGGCGGTCGCCGTGATCATCGGGGCCGCGATCGGCAAAGTGGTCTCCTCGATCGTGGACGACGTGATCAATCCGATCATCGGCGTGGCTCTGCCCGGTGGAAGCTGGCGGGAGGCGAAGATCGTGCTGTCGCGGACGACCGACGCGACGGGCAAGGTCGTCGAGAATGGGATCACTTACGGACATCTGATCGGCGCGATCGTCGACTTCGTCATCATCGCGTTCGTGGTGTTCCTGATCATCCAGTACGCGCTGCCGAAGCCGGAAGCGGCTCCCGCGACGAAGGAGTGCCCCCAGTGCAAGACCATCATTCCGGCCGCCGCGACGCGCTGCAACGCGTGCGCGCAGCCGGTGGGATAGAGTCGGCGTGCCCGAAGGCGTGAAGTAGTCGCCGGGGCGGAAGGTTCGCGTGCAGGCGGGGCGTTCGCCCCGCCCTTCTCCTTGTCAGCGGCTGAGCCGCTGACAATCTCCCTCTCCCATCGGGGACAGGGCTGGGGTGAGGGGGCCTCTCAGGTATACGGTTCTTCCACCGGCGCGACTTCGAGGATCCCTTGCTCCCATTGCGAGGGCTCGTCGTCGGCTTCGCGGATCGAGACCCGCAGGAAGTGCGCCGCCAGCCGCCGATAGGCATCCCGGAGAGTATCGGCTTCGAAAACCAGATCCGCAGTCAGGCGAAACTTCATCGCAGTGTCTCCTGTACGAGCTCTCTTCCGACTCTCGCCGCCTCTTCGAGCAGAAACTCGAGATCGTGTTCGGCCGTGCGGAAATTGACGATGCACGCGCGCATCGCGGTTCGACCCTTCAGGATCGTCGGGGCGAGCAGAAACGACCCGTCGCCGACGAGCCGATTGACGATGCGGCGGTTCAACCCGTCGAGGTCCTCCTCGGAGAGGGTGCCGCCGACCGGCTTGTAGCGGAAGTTCGCGATCGAGAGGACCTGTTCCGCCATCCGCTCGAAGTCGGGCCGGCGGTCCACCTCTTCGGAGAGGAACCGCGCCAGCGCGACGTCGTTCTCGATCGCGCGCGCATAGGCGCGCGTGCCATGCGTCTTCAGGCCCATCCAGACCTTGAGGGCCTTGAACCCACGCGAGAGCTCGACTCCGCGCTCGGCGAACCACACCGGACCGGGAAACGGACTGTCGGGATCGGTCGTCAGGTACTCGGGGAACTTTCGGAACGTCGCGGACAGCCGCCCGGCCTCGCGCAGGAGGGTCGCGCCCGCTTCGTAGGGCACATATAACCACTTGTGCGGGTCTGCGGCGATCGAATCCGCTCGTTCGATTCCCGCGAAAAGCGGCGCGAGATCGGACGAGAGCTTCGCCATCGCGCCGTAGGCTCCGTCCACGTGAAACCAGAGCGACTCCCGACGGCAGATCTCCGCGAGCTCTTCCAACGGGTCGATCGCGCCGGTGTTGACCGTCCCGGCGGTGCCGACGACGATCGCCGGCACAAGTCCAGCCTTGCGATCTTCCTCGATCGACTTCTCGAGGAGTTTCACGCGTATCCGGAACCGCCGGTCGGTCTCGATCTTGCGGAGCTGCCTCGTCCCGATCCCGAGGAGATCCACCGCCTTGTCGACACAGTGGTGGACCTGATCGGAGGCGTACACGACGAGCCGCGGGCGGCCTTCTCCCGCGAGCCCGTCCTCGCGCACGTTGCCGGGCGTCACCGCGCGCCGGGCGGCCGCGAGAGCGGTGTAGTTCGCCATCGAACCGCCCGAAACGAGAATCCCTTCCGCGGTACCCGGATAGCCGAGGATCTGCGCGATCCAGCGCATCACCTCGATTTCCACATGGACCGCCGCGTGGTCCCCGCCCCAGCAGTTCGGGTTCATCGCCGCGGCGAGATAGTCGGCCGTGATCCCGACCGGATCCGCGGTCGCGTTGATGAACCCGAAAAATCGCGGGTGGGAATTACCGAACGGGAACGGGATCACGTGCTCGCGGACGAAGTCGAGGACCTCTTCGAACGGACGTCCCTCCTCGGGGAGCGGCTCGTCGAAGAGCGATGCGTCCCGGCCAACCTTTCCGAAGACCGGTCGCGACTCGAGTTTTTCGCGGTGCTCGGCGACGGCGTCCGCGGCGAGGTATCCGAGGCGGCGCACTTCGTCGGGAGGAAGGTCGAACGATGATCGGCTCATGAGGGCATTGAATCACTGGTCCACGAATGCGAAAGGGCCGGCGCAGGGCCGGCCCATTTCTTCGCTCGAGTCGGCTGGAGAGCGTTTACTGCACGACTCCACATGCCCAGCGCCCGCCGGCGTTGCCGGTCGGCTGCGTTTTCAGATCGTCGGTCTTCTCGTGGAAGATGACCGCCTTTCC
>DASXTN010000246.1:0-5557 GCA_036505435.1 Thermoanaerobaculia bacterium
CGGGCTTCCTGCAGCGCGGCGGCGTGCGCCGCGGCGGTTGCGGCGGAGAACGGAACGTCGAGATGAACTCCACGAACGAGCCCGAACGCGGGCGCTCGCGTGAGCGCTGCCGCGATTTCTCTCGCGAGCGCCGCCCCGAAAGCCTTCCCCTGTTTCTCCTCGGCGCCGGCGAGCGGATCCTGTGAAGACTCGACGACGAGCACGACCGGGATCCGCGAGAGCGGTCGAGTGGGCGCCGGAAGGTCGCTGCCGGACCACCCGGCCGACCCGGTTGCGAGACGCCGGGCGGGAAGGAAGACGGCTGCGCAGTGGAACCGCGCGAGCGTCTCCTCGATGCCGGCATCCCGCTCGCCGATCCCGTCGCTGAACCAGACCGCGTTTCCCCGGAGCGGCTCGAGCGGCCGGGCCGCGCGGCGCTCGCGGGAGCATGAGATCGCGGAGCACACCGCGAGAAAGAGGAGGGCGACGCGCAGGGATCGTCGCGTCACGACGACGCCACCGGCGCCTGGCGTTCCGCTGCGGCAGGCAGCTCGAACCGAACGCGGAATCCCCCGCCGCGGCGATTCTCTGCGGAGATCGTCCCCCGATGCTCTTCCACGATCTTCTTCGCGATCGCGAGACCGAGACCCGTTCCGCCGCTCTTCGCGGAAAAGTAGGGGTCGAAGAGGCGGGGCAGAATCCGCTCCGGGACGCCGGGACCGGTATCCTCGACGGTCACGACGACCCGCCCGTCGGTCGGCTGCGCGGAAAGCGCAATTTCGCCGGCGGCGCCGGAGAGCGCGTCGACGGCGTTTCCGATCAGGTTCGAGAGCACCCGCGCGAGGAGCCGCGGGTCCGCCTCCGCGAGGACACCCGGGTCGGCCTGCACCGCAAAGCGAACGCCCGGAGCTCCCGCGAATGCGGCTGCGGAGTCGCGCATCACGCGGCCGACGTCGGTGGGGCCGATCTCCGGACGCGGCAGGCGGGCGTAGTCGGAAAATTCGGAGGCTGCACGTTTCAGCTCGTCGGTTTGCGTGAGGACGTTCGAGACGCATTCCTCCAGCGCGCGTTCGAACTCCTGGGTGGCGCCGCCGCTTCGCCTCCAGACCTCGCGCAGGTGCTCGACGGAGAGTCGGATCGGGGTGAGCGGGTTCTTGATCTCATGCGCGATGATCCGGGCCATTTCCGCCCATGCGGCGAGCCGGTTCGACCGCACGACCTCCGAAATGTCCTCGATGACCGCCATGCGCGCGCCTTCCCCCCCGACGGGAAGCGGGACCGTGACGATCCGCCACCGTTCGCCGGAGCGCGGTTCGACCTCCTCGGCCACGAACGAGTCGGAGAACCGTCCGAGCGTTCGCCGGACCTCGACCATGCGTTCACCGGGAAACACCTCGTCCAGTGTCGCACTGTCGGCGCGACCGCCGCCGAGAGACGCCGCGGCGGGGTTGGCCAGAAGGACCGCTCCGTCGGAGCGGTAGGCCACGACCCCGGCGGTCAAGTGCGCCAGCAGCGTCGCGAGCCGCTCTTTTTCACGGGAAAGCGCATCCGTTTGCTCCTTCAGGCTCCGCGACATCGAGAGAAAGGCGCGCACGAGCTCGCGCAGCTCCTCGTCGGGAGGCTCGTCGAGCTGCGGCGAGAAGTTGCCGCGGGCGACCGCGCGCGTGCCCTCGACGAGATCGGCGACCGGTCGGGCGACCCGCAGAGCGAGTCGGCCGGCGACCGCCGCGGAGATAAGAAAGACGAGCAGGCTGAAGGCCGACACCGCCGCCGTGAGTTGTGCAGCCTCTGCCTCCGCGACCCGCTGCTGAGGGAGGAGCAGCAGAGAGAGGAGCCCGGCGCTGCGGACGCCCGGTACGCCCGGGAGCGCGGTCAACGCCGTAGTCATCTCCTCGAAACGGCGCCCGGCGACGATCCGCGCGCCGATCTGCTGTCGCGCTCCGGAGAGGCCGATCGCGCGATACGTCGAGGCTGGGACCCGGTCGGGCAGAAGACCGGCGTCATAGAGATCGCGACGCGAGGTCGCCACGAGCCGACCGTCGGGCGCGTACACCGAAAGGTCGTACCCAACGGCGTTCGCGAGCCATCCGAGAAGCGGGTCATCGAGCAGCCCGAGTCTCCCTCGCCCGGCGGACGCGGAGGGGAGGTAGTCGTCCAGGACTCGCCGGGCGGTCTCGAGCGCCGTGCGTGCGTGGTCGAGTGTGTCCCGCACCGACCGAGTCTCGATCGCCGAGTGCAGAAAGAACGTCACGGCGAGAAGCGGGATCATCACGCCGATCACGAAGAGACCGACCAGGCGACCGCGGAACGTGTGCAGTCCACGTGGAAGGATCGCCCGCCGGAGCTCCCGCGGGGTCCAGGCAAAACGCCAGACTGCAATCGCCCCGACCAGGAGACAGAGCATCGTGATTCCCGGGATGAGAAGCGCGGCGGTCAGAGCCCGGCCGATCAGGTTGGGCACGGGAATCGCGATGAGCTGGAACCCTTCCCGCATGGAGCGGATCTCACCGAAGAGCTCGCCTCCTCGATACGGGAGCCGAACCCTCGCGGCCGCGGCGCCGTGGCGCAACTTCTCCACGGCGACCGCCGGCAGCCGCGGGCCCTCCTCGCGCGGCGAACCGTCCGGCGCGTAGGAGACGAGAACGGGCCGCGGTCTCTGGGACGCTTCGTCCGCTCCGCCCCGGGAGGCACCGAGCACGAGGCGCCGATAGACCTCGATTCGGGGTGGCAAGGGATCCCAGCTCGGCCAGTCGGCGACTTCGATCTCCACCCGCCTCGACGGCGAGCCGATGGAGGAGAGTGGCGCTTCGCGGCGGATGATGCCGACCCGATAGCGATCGATCACTGCTTCGGTCGGTCTCGCGTCGGGCGCTCCTCTTTCGGTCTCGGGGATCAGCGAGAAACGGCTCACCGAAGCACCGGAGGGGTCGAAGACCTCGTAGGTCATGAGCGGCGGCTGCCGTAAGCCTTCCTCCCCTTCGCGCCAGAGACGGTAGGCGAGATCGGAGAGATCCGTCCTCTCGAGCGGCGCCGGGAGCTCCGTCGAGAGATCGAGGCGCGAGATCCGCTCGATGGCGCGATGGGCCGAGAGAACCGCGCCTGCGGAGACCCTGGTCGGATCCGGAAGCCGGATCGCGGAAGCGACACGAAACGCTTCCCGCGCCCGCTCCTGCTCGCGCAGAGGTGCGGCTGCGAGCACCGCGAGAAGCGCGGTTGCGACGATCAGCGTCGGGGCGCCGAATCCCTCTCCACTCCGGGCCTCTCCGACCGCTCGGGAGCAGAGCGCGAAGGCGGCGGCGGACGCGGCGAACACGGTAATGCGGTACGCGACACCCGAGGAGATGCTCGCGAGCGTTCCGACGATTGAGCCCGCAGTGAAGAGAACGGCTGCGGTCGTCCACGTCCTGCGGCGGGAGGCGCCGATGCGGGGCGACGCGGTGAGCGACAGAGCGGACAGAACCAGCGCGGCGAGTCCGGCGACCCGAGGAACTGCGAGAAGCGATGCCGGGAGTGCGGCGCCGAGATCGGGCGTCGGGAGGCGCGTAGCGGCGAAGAGCGCGACGGCGAAGAGAGCGCATCCCGCGAGAAAGGCGATGCGGGGTCGCGTCGGGAGCGCCCGGCCGGTCAGAGGCGGAAGCCCCAGCGGAAGCGCCGCCCATCCCAAAGCGAGGGCCGCGAGAGCCGCCGGCGCCAAGGGGGAAATGCCGCCGAACCGCGCCTCGACCGCCAGAAACACGAGGAGGAGCGCCAGCGACACGCGGAACGGATCGGTGACCCGCGCGGCGAGTCCGAAGGCGATGACGAGGAGGGCCAGCATCGCGACGTTGCGCGGTCCCGGCCGGTCGAAGCGCGCGGAAGTCGACCGCGCCGTGACGAGCACTGTTCCGGAGCTGTCGGTCAGAAGAGGCGATCCCCGTGCGGCCGCCGGCCTCCACGACGTCGAGGCGCCCGACAGGCCGAGAGCGCTCGCGAAATCCGGGGCGTCGACCGGAAAAGTTCTTGAGGCGTATACGAGCCCTGAGAAGCCGCCGTTGCCCACTCGCTTTCGCTGTATGACCACGAGCCGCGTCGCCGACCACCGAACGGCGATTCCGTTCGCCGAGAAGACGAGGACGTCGAGCGAGGGAGCGTCGCCCCACCAGGCGTGAACGGTACCCGAAGGATCGGTCAGCGCGAGTCCGACTCCGGCGGGAGCTCCGGCGAGCGCCTGCCGCGCCGCTGTGAAGAGCGCCAGGCGATTGACCGCGATGCCGCCGCCTTCGAGCGACCGGGCCACCTCCGGCTGCGATTGGAAGTCCGCGGCGCGCTTCGCGAGATCAGCGACCGCCGACTGGAAGGTGCGCGCGAGGGCGGCGGGCGGCCCGGCGACCGCGCGACCGGGACTCGGAAGCGGAAGACGTCCGTCGAGAAAAAGGAGAAGAGGGGCTGCGAGGAGCGCCGCCGCGAACGGAGCGCGAAAGCGATGGATCACCGGAGAAGGGGCAGATCCACTCCGCGCTCTCGCGCGGCCGCGATCGCCTCGGGATAGCCGGCGTCCGCGTGCCGCATCACTCCCGTCCCCGGATCTGCGGTCAGGACGCGTTGCAGGCGCCGCTCCGCGCCGTCCGTCCCATCGGCGACTACGACCATCCCGGCGTGGATCGAGTAACCGATGCCGACTCCGCCGCCGTGGTGGACGGATACCCAGGTCGCGCCGCAGGCCGTGTTGACCAGCGCGTTCAAGATCGGCCAGTCGGCGATTGCGTCGGAGCCGTCGCGCATCCCCTCGGTCTCGCGGTTCGGAGAAGCGACCGAGCCTGCATCCAGGTGGTCACGACCGATCACGAGTGGCGCCCGTACTCTTCCGCGGCGCACGAGATCGTTGAAAGCGAGGCCGGCCCGCGCCCGTTCCCCGTAGCCGAGCCAGCAGATGCGTGCCGGCAAACCCTGGAACGCGACGCGCTCTTGCGCCATCGTGAGCCACCGCCGCAGGGCGGCGTTGCCCGGAAAGAGGTCGATGAGCGCGTGATCCGTCGCGCGGATGTCTTCGGGATCCCCCGAGAGCGCCGCCCAACGGAAGGGCCCCTTCCCCTCGCAGAACAGCGGGCGGATGTAGAGCGGGACGAAACCCCCGATGTCGAAGGCGTCCTCGACGCCGGCTTTCTTCGCCTGCCCGCGCAGGTTGTTGCCGTAATCGAAGACCACCGCGCCGCGGCGCTTCATTTCGAGAAGCGCGCGGACGTGAGCGGCCATGGTCTCGTAGGCGCGGCGGATGTAGAGGCTCGGATCGCGGCGCCGCAGATCCTCGGGGTCCTCGCCGGGCGCGACGCGAGGGACGTATCCGTCGAGCTCGTCGTGCGCGGAAGTCTGATCGGTAACGAGGTCGGGAACGATCCCGCGGGCGATCAGTCTCTCGAGGAGCTCTACGGCGTTGGCGCTTACGCCGATCGAGATCGGCTGGCGGCGGTCGCGCGCTTCGAGGGCGCGGTCGATTGCGCCTTCGAGCGAGTCCTCGCGGAAATCGAGGTAGCGGGTTGCGAGCCGCCGCCCGATTCGGTCACGGTCCACTTCCGCGATCAGAGCGGTCCCCCCGTTCATC
>DASXTN010000247.1:0-7540 GCA_036505435.1 Thermoanaerobaculia bacterium
CGCGCTCGTCTGGCTCCAGGCTCGATGGCCGCGAATCGTGGGCGAGCCGCTTTCCCGCAAGATCGAGCCGGCCGCGCTTTCGGGTCGGCGACTCACGCTCACGCTTCTCGACTCCGGTTGGAAGAAGCCGGTCGAAGCCACATTGCCCGAGCTCGAGCGCCGCCTCGCCGTCGAGCTGCCGGAGGTCCGGCCGCGGGTCTACTTGCGGGAAATGGAAGCCGGAAGACGGGAAACGACGAGAAGAACCTGAGCGCGCTGCCTTCGTTCGCGCGGAAGGTCGCGAGCGGACTCGAACTCAAGATCAAGGTCGTGCCTGGCGCCTCCCGATCGGAGATCGTGGGCGTTCTCGGAGATCGGTTGAAGGTCCGCGTCGCGGCGCCGCCGGAGGCGGGCCAGGCGAATCGGGCGCTGGTCGATCTGCTGCGAAGGTGGCTCGGAACGAAGGTCGTCGAGATAGTGTCCGGGACATCGAGTCCCGACAAGATCGTGCGAGTTTCGGGGAGTGACCCCGCGGTCCTCGCTCCCCGGCTAAGGCTAAAGTCTCAGAGCTGACCGCTCACGCGTACAAGCCCCGCACCATCGTGTCGTGCGCCACGCGTGAGATCCCGAGCATGTAAGCGGCAATCCGGTAGCTGACGTTGTACTTCTCCGCCATCGTGGCGACGTCGCGGAACGATTGGGTCATGATGTCTTCGAGCCGCTCGTTGACCTCCTGCTCGCGCCAGAAGAATCCGGCGCGATCCTGGACCCACTCGAAGTACGAGACCGTCACGCCTCCGGCATTCGCCAGGATGTCGGGGACGACGAGGACCCCTTTCTTGTTCAGGATCTCGTCGGCCCTCTGCGTCGTCGGGCCGTTGGCGCCCTCGACGATGATCTTCGCGCGGACGTTCGGCGCGTTGCGGCCGCGGATCTGGTTCTCGTTCGCGGCGGGAATTAGGATGTCGCAGTCGAGCTCGAGGAGATTCGCGTTGGTGATCTTCTCCGCCCGACCGAACACCTCGAACGTGTGCGCTTTTTCGTAGTGCGCGAGAATCGCGGGCAGGTCGAGGCCCGCCGCGTCGTAGATGCCGCCGTGAATGTCGGAGACAGCGAGCACCTTCGCGCCCGCTTCATGGCACATCCGGGCGGCCATCGAGCCGACGTTGCCGAACCCCTGGACCACGACGCGGCTTCCCGCCAGCGTCAGACCCTTGAACGGAGCCGCTTCGCGCGCGATCAGCATGAGACCCCGCCCGGTCGCCTCGACCCGTCCGCGCGAGCCGCCCAGCGAGAGCGGCTTTCCGGTGACGACCGACGTCACCGTGTGCCGCGCGTGCATCGAGTAGGTGTCCATTATCCAGGCCATCGTCTGCGGGTTCGTGCCCATGTCCGGCGCGGGGACGTCCTTCTCCGGCCCGAACTGGTCCATGAGCTCGGCCGTGTAGCGGCGGGTGATCCGCTCGAGCTCGCCACGCGACAATGTCTGAGGGTCGCAGATCACGCCCCCTTTCGCGCCGCCGAAGGGGATGTTGACGACGGCGCACTTCCAGGTCATCCAGGCGGCGAGCGCACGAACCTCGTCGAGAGTCACGTTCTTGTCGAACCGGATGCCGCCCTTGCCGGGGCCCCGGGCGATGTTGTGGAGAACCCGATACCCGATGAAGACCTCGATGCGACCATCGTCCATGATCACCGGAATCGAGACTTTCGTCTCGCGCACGGGCTCACGGAGGACTTTGTAGAGACCCGGGTCGAGGCCGAGCTTCTGCGCTGCGACGTCGAACCGGGACATCATCTCGTCGAAGGGGTTGAGGCTGTCGACCCCGATCGGGAGTGTCGTGGTCGTGAGCCGGGGGAGTTCCTGTTCCGCGACTGGGTCCACGGCGTTCACTCCTCGGCTGGCGAGATGCCGGCCTTCGTTAGAATGGGGATCGGATTGTATCCCAGCCTCTCGCGCTGCCGGCGAAGACGACCGCTCGGCGCATCCTGCCAGCGACCTTCCCGAGGCAGCCGACATTCGACGTGACCGAGGCGGACTCGCAGGCACGGACGTCCCGACAAACGGGCGCGCAAGAGCCCGACGGCTTCGGTCCCGATAGCGAGCTCGTCCGCCGGATCCTCGGCGGCGAAGAGCTGCTCTTCGAAGTGCTCGTCCGGCGCTATCAATCCCGCGTCGTCGCCCACGTCTCGCGAATGGTCGGCAGCCGCGAGGACGCTCTCGACCTGGCGCAGGAGATCTTCCTGAAAGTCTTCCAGGCGCTCGACCGCTACAACCCGGAGTTCAAGCTCTCGACCTGGCTGTTCCGGATTGCCGGAAACGCGGCCATCGACCACCTGAGAAAGCGTCGCCCGCGGACGGTGCCGCTCGAGATTCCGGATCCGGAGAGCCGCTCGGGCGTCTCGGCCATCGAGCACGAGAGCTCCGGTCTCGATCCTTACGGCGAGCTGCGGAACGTCGAAAGGGGGGACGCGATCTCCCGGGCCATCGCCGGGCTCCCCCCGGAGTTCCGGGAGCTCATCACGCTTCGCCACTTCGGAGGCTTGTCCTACGAGGAGATCGCCCGGGTCAAGAACATGCCCCTCGGCACCGTCAAAAACAAACTCTTTCGAGCCAGAGTCGTATTGAAGGAACGGTTGGCTGGAGAGCTGTCGTGAGCCGTTGTCTGCGCCCTTTGGACCCGATCGACGCCGAGGCGGTGGCCTCGGGCGCGGAGCCTGTCCTCGCCCCGGATGCGGCGGAGCACGCGGCGGTATGCCCGGCGTGCGGGGACCTGGTCGGGCAGGCAAGAGACCTGGATCGGGCCCTGGGCGACCTCTCCGGGGCGCTCCCGCCCCTTTCCGGCCTCGCGGAACGGGTCACGCGGCTTCGTGGCTTCTCACGGCGGGAGCGCCGGACTTACGCCCTGTGGAAGGCCCCGGTGCTTCTCGCGGGCGCGATCGGCGTCGCCGGGCTGACTCTCTTGCTCCTGCCGTCCCTCTCCGCGGGCGAGCCGGCCCGAGTCGGCGCCACGGCGCTCGTTCCGATCCTGGCGTTTGCTCGGTCGCTCGCGCGCTGGTTCCCCGATTTTGCTCGCGTCACCCCGTACGGTCTCGAGGCGCTTTCCGACGCGCTTCGCCAGGAGCGAGCGCTCGGCCTCGTTTCTCTTCTTCTTCTCCTTCCCGCGGGCTTCGGAGTGACGAGGGTCTTCGGCCGGGCACGGAGCCGTCGTTGAGGATCGCGGCGGCGGTCGCGGCCGTCGTTCTTTTCCCCGTTTCCGCATCCGGAAGCGGGATCTCCGTGGTCGGACACGATCTCGTCATCTCTACGAGGGTTTCCGGTCGCGTCGTTGCGGTCGCTTCCGACGTCCGGATCGAGAGCGAGGTCGGCGGTGACGTGGTCGTGTGGGGCGGTGACGTCTGGTTCGGCTCGGCCGGCGCGGTCGCCGGGAATCTCGTCGTCTTCGGTGGATCGATCCACGGCGTGCCCGGACACCGTTTGCCGGTCAGGGGAATGGTCTCGACCCCGGGCACTCTCCTTCCGCTGTACCTCGCCGAGATGCGGAGAGCGCCGTGGGAAGCCGGCGTCCTTTCCCCTGTCCTCTGGGGTCTTCGTCTTCTCGCACTCGCGGCGTGGCTCGCCGTCGCGGTCACGCTGCTCTATTTCTTCGGATCTCCTCTCGCGCGCGCGGCGGATCGCGCCGAATCGGACTGGACCGGCGCTCTCCTCGCGGGTGCGCTCGGCGTGCTCACGATCTTCCTGACCGCAGCCGCGGCGCTCACGCTGCTTCCTTCGGCGCTCGCGGTGCCGATCACGGTCGTATTGGGAGCCACGGCGGTCGCGGCAAAGGTCTTCGGGATGGGCGTGCTCTTTCTTCTCGTCGGACAGAAGGTTTCCGCGAGCTTTTCGCCGGCGCGCCGACCTGCCGCGCTCGCCCTCGGGTTCGCCGTGCTCGGCGGCGTCTCGCTGCTTCCGATCGCGGGAGCGATCGTCTGGAGCGCCGCCTCCGTCGCCGCCGTGGGAGTCGCTCTTCACTCCCGCTTCGGTGCGCCGCGGTTCCGGGTCGCCCTCAGCTCGTAAAACGGAAAACGGGAAAGGGGAACGGACCGAGCGTCTTCCTTCGTTTCTCGTTTTCCGTCCCGGTTGATTCGCGCCACCGCACGGCCATAGAGTCGCCTCGGATGACCCCTTCGACAATCGGCGTGGTCGGCGCTGGACAGATGGGCAACGGAATCGCCCACGTCGCGGCCGCCGCCGGGTTCCATGTCGTCCTCTCGGACTTGGAGGACCGCTTCCTCGAGAAGGCTCGCGGAACGATCGAGAAGAACCTCGACCGCGAGGTCGCGAAGGGAAAGCGGTCGGTGGAAGAGAAGGACGCGACGCTCGAGCGAATCCGTACCACGACCGATCTCGACCGGCTGTCCTCGGCGGAGCTCGTGATCGAAGCGATCCTCGAGGACGAGGAGGCGAAGAAGGATCTCTTCCGGCGCCTCGACGCTCTCTGTCCCCCGGAGACGATCTTCGCCTCGAACACTTCTTCGATCTCGATCACACGTCTCGCGGCGGTGACGCGGCGCCCCGGTCGATTCATCGGCATGCACTTCATGAACCCGGTTCCCGTCATGGCGCTCGTCGAGATCATCCGGGGCATCGCGACCTCCGACGAAACCGCGGCGACGATCGAAGAGACGGCGCGCCGGATGGGGAAGACCCCGATTTTCTGCAACGATGCGCCCGGGTTCGTCTCCAACCGGGTGCTCCTGCCGATGATCAACGAGGCGATCGAGGCGCTGCGGGAGGGGGTCGGGACCCGGGAGGCGATCGACGGGATCATGAAACTCGGAATGAACCACCCGATGGGGCCACTCACGCTCGCCGATTTCATCGGCCTGGACACCTGTCTTTCGATCCTCCGGGTGTTGCAGGACGGCTTCGGCGACCCGCGTTATCGACCGAGCCCTCTTCTGGTGAAGATGGTCGACGCCGGCTGGCTCGGGCGAAAGAGCGGCAAGGGTTTCTACGACTACCCGCCGGAACCGGCGCGTCCTCGGCCCTAGCGATGTTCTGCCAGGTCTGCGGTGCGAGAAACCCCGACGACGAAGAGTTCTGCGTTCGCTGTCAGTCGAAGCTGCTCGTGCTCTCGGGCGTCGGCGTCGTCGAGGAAGGGCGGGAGACGCACGAGGAGATCCCGTTCGACGAGCATCTGCTGGAGCGGATCTCGACTCTCGAAGAAATCGTCAAACGCAGCGGAGACGCCCTGAAGTCGCTTTTCGAGTCGCTCGGGAACCTCGAGAAGAATCTCTTCGTCGCGCACACCGGAGTCCTCGCGCTGCAGGAGACCCTGGAGCGGCGGGGTGCAATTCGCGCCGAGGAGGTGCGGGATCTCTGGGAGACGAAGCTCGACGAGCGAATGCAGTCGGTTGAAAAGAAGGACCGTTTCCTCGAGCGGCGCGATCGGATCGTCGCGCGCTTTTCCGGAGCCAACCGCGAGCTCTTCACCAAGCGACTCCATGAAGCGGAGTACGCCTTGCTGGCGCTCGACTCCGATCGCGGCGTCCGCGCTCTCGAGGAGCTGTACAAAGCCGACCGTGGCAACGCGGAGCTCGGCTTTTACCTCGCCGAGACCTTTTTCTCCGCGGGAGACATGGAACGCGCGTCGGCTTACTTGAAGAAGGTCCTCGCGGTCCAACCGAACCATTTCGAGTCGCTCGTGTATTCGGGGATCGTCGCGTCGGAGGCGGGGGATGTCGAAGCCGCCGAGTCATTCCACCGGCGGGCAATCGAGCGCCGATCCGATGCGTTCCTGCCACACTTCGCACTCGGCGCGCTCTACGCGCACGCCTCGCGGTGGACCGACGCGGAGAAGGAGCTGGCGAAGGCGGTCGACATCGCGTCGCAGCCGTCGGCTCACGTTCTGCTCGGGACGGTCCTGCGGGAGAAGGGCGACGTCTCCCGCGCGATCCGGCATTTCGAAGAAGCGCTGAAGCTGCAGCCGGACTCGGAGGAGGCGATCTTTCAGCTCGGGCTCTGCCACCTCGAGAAAAACCGTCTGAAGCGCGCGCTGGAGTGTTTCCACGAGGCGCTCGAGAAGAACCCGAGAAAGCTCGAATATCAGGAGGCGGTGCGCATTCTGGAACGACGAAAGCTCTATCCGCTGCCGGAGGTCGAAGGACCGGGCGCGGACGCTTACCGCCGCGCGGAGGACAGCCTGGCGCGCGGATCGGTGCGGCGTGCGCACGAGCTCTACCGGCAGGCGCTCACCGCCGAGCCGGAAAACTCGACAATCCGGATCTCCTACGCGCTGCTCTCCGCGTCGCTTGGCTTGTGGAAGGAATCGATCGCGGCGTGCCGCGAAGTCTTGTCGAGGGATCCGGAAGAGGTCGTCGCGGCGGCGGCCTGCTCGATTCTGTCCGAGGCCCTCCGCGCGGAGGGACGGCCTGGCGAGGCCGCGCAGGTCGTGCGGGAATTCATCGACGGCCACCAGTCGTCGACCGCGCGGGCCGTCGGCTACTACGAGCTCGCGACGAATCTCGCCGAATCGGGCGAAGACCTCGACTCGGCTCTCGATTACGCCAGCCGCGCCCTTGCCGCCGCGCCCGAGGAGCTGAAGCCGTATCCGCTCGCGGCGCTCGGCTGGGTGCACTACAAGCGTCACGAGCTCGACCGGGCCATCGACTGCCTCCGCCGCTCGGGGGAGCGCGCGGCCGCGCCAACGACGTTTCAGCACCTCGGCCTCGCGTACCTCGCCGCGGGCCGGCCCGAGGAGGCGAAGGCGGCGTTTCACAAGGCGAAGACGGCCGCGCGCGGAGGAAAGCTCGAAGATCGCGTCATGCAGCAGGTGCGAAGCAACCTGCGGCTCCTCGAGAAGGCCGGATCGAAGAAGAAACCCGACTCAGCTCCCAAGTCGAAAGTCCAAAGTCCAAAGTAGCCGGAGCCGAGCCGGCATAACTCTGTCGCGCGACCCTGTCGCGCGACCGCGCGAGGTCCCTGTCGCGTGACCGCGCAAGGAATACTCTTCCGAACCAACCACTCGGCCGCGCGGTCACGAAGAGAATTTGTCAGATAACACGGCTCCGCACCGAAGGTACGGGGCCGCTGATAATCTTCGGCGCCAAAGACATGCGCTGGTCCAAGTACTTCCTGCAGACCGTCCGCGAGGTTCCGGGCGACGCGGAAGCGGTCTCCCACATCCTGCTGACACGGGCGGGGATGATGCGCCGGATCGCGGCAGGCATCTACGCGCTCACTCCGCTCGGCCTGCGCTCGCACCGCAAGACCGAGGCGATCGTGCGGGAAGAGATGAACCGCGACGGGGCGCTGGAGCTCGAGCTTCCGATCCTGCAACCCCGCGAGCTCTGGGAGGAAAGCGGACGTTGGGGAAGGTATTCGTCCGAGCAGATTCTCTTTCACCTGAAGGACCGCCGAGACGGCGACTATTGTCTGGCGCCCACGGCCGAGGAGGCGGTCACTTCACTCGTTCGCGCCGGAGTGACCTCCTACCGTCAGCTCCCATTGACGCTGTACCAGATTCGAACGAAATTCCGCGACGAGATCCGCCCGCGGTTCGGCCTGATGCGCGGC
>DASXTN010000248.1:0-3701 GCA_036505435.1 Thermoanaerobaculia bacterium
AAGATGCAGGTCGCGGCGGACGTCTCCGAGTCGGACATCGGGACCGTGAAGGTCGGTCAGCCCGTCCGATTCAACGTCGACGCCTATCCGGATCGGGAGTTTCGCGGCCGTGTATCCCAGATCCGGCTGAACGCGACCGTCAATCAGAACGTCGTCACGTACCCCGTCATCGTCGAGGTGGCGAACCCCGACCGAACGCTCCGGCCCACGATGACGGCCAATGTTTCGATCGAGGTGGCACGCGTGCGCGACGTGCTTCGCATTCCCAATGCCGCGCTTCGCTGGAAACCCGAAGAGAAGTCGGCTGCTTCGCCCGAGGAGCGGGCGGCTCGCATCGGCGAGGGCGGAGGCACAGCCGCGGTAGCGCGCCAGGTCGGAGAGACGCGGGGCGGCGTCGGCGGTGGAGCGGGTCGGCGCGGCCAGGGTGGCCCTCGGGCGCAGCAGACCGTTTACGAGCTCCCGCCCGGCCGGGAAGAGCCGACGCCCGTCGAGATCCGCACCGGTATCTCAGACGGCCGGGTCACGCAGATCGTTTCGGGAGATCTCACCGCCGGAGACCGGGTCGTCGTCGGTCAGGCCACGCTCAAGGCCGACTCCCCGGCGGGCGCGATGCCCGGTATGGGAGGGGGCGGCCGCGGGCCCGGAGGCGGGCGGCGTGGCTTCTGAGGCGGTACAAGTCTCGCGGAGCGCGAAACCCGCGCTCGCCGAGCCCGTCATTCGCACGGAAGATCTCGTCCGGGTCTACCGGATGGGCGAAGTCGAGGTTCGCGCCGTCGACGGCGTCTCGCTTGCCGTCGCGGCCGGCGAGTTCCTCGCGGTCATGGGCTCCTCCGGCTCGGGCAAGAGCACGTTCATGAACATCGTCGGCTGCCTCGACCGGCCGACTTCTGGCCGATACTTTTTGGACGGGGTCGATGTCTCGCGACTCGATCGGGATCAACGCGCGGAGATCCGCAACGGAAAGATCGGCTTCGTCTTCCAGTCGTTCAATCTTCTCGCGCGCACCTCGGCCCTCGAGAACGTCGAGCTTCCGCTGATCTACTCCGCCGACGGCCACGTCGCGAAGGATCGCGAGGAGCGGGCCCGGCGCTGCCTCGCTTCCGTCGGTCTGGAGGGCCGGGAAAACCACCTTCCCAGCCAGCTTTCCGGGGGTCAACAGCAGCGAGTCGCGATTGCCCGCGCCTTGATCAACGATCCGAAGCTGATGCTGGCGGATGAGCCGACCGGCAATCTCGATACGAAGACCTCGGAAGAGGTGATGGCGGTTTTCCAGAAGCTGAACGACGGAGGCAGGACGGTCGTCGTCATCACCCACGAGCATGACATCGCCGAGTACGCCAAGCGCGTCGTCGTGTTCCGGGATGGGCGGGTCGTCGAAGACCGCCCGTCGTCTCAGCGTCGGGCGAGCGCAGCGAACTGAGGACTACAAATGATGAAGTTCTTGACCATCCTGAAAGTGGGACTGAAGGCGATCGCGCGAAACAAGATGCGGTCCGCCCTAACCGCCCTCGGCATCATCATCGGGGTCGCTTGCGTGATCGCGATGATCGGAGTGGGAAAAGGGTCTCAGGCGGCGATCCAGTCGCAGATTTCCGCTCTCGGAACGAACTTCCTCATGGTCTTTCCGGGGGTGGCGACGCAGTCGGGCGCGCGCATTTTCACGGGTGAATCGACGATCACCGAGGAGGACGTCGAGGCCGTCCGGGCGGAGTGTCCGTCGGTCGCCTACGTCTCTCCGATGTCCCGCACGGCGGGGCAGGTCGTCTACGGCAACCTGAACTGGGGGACCTCGGTTCAGGGGGTGGGGGTCGAATGGCCCTTCATCCGATCGTGGAACATCGCGTCGGGCAACTTTTTCGGCGAGAGCGAAGTGCGCTCGGCGTCGAAGGTCTGCGTCCTCGGGTCGACGGTCGCAAGCTCGCTCTTCGGTGATCAGAATCCCGTTGGCGCGACGGTGCGGATCAAGAACTTCCCCTTCCGGGTGATCGGAGTCCTGGAGACCAAAGGCGGCAGCACGATGGGGCAGGACCAGGACGACGTCGTCGTCGCGCCCTGGTCGACGGTCATGCGCCTGCTCAAGGGAAAGAACCGAATCGACATGTTCATGGCCTCGGCGGTGTCGCGCGACGCGGTGCCGCAGGCGCAGGCCGAGATCGAAGCCCTCCTGCGGCAGCGCCACCGAATTCAACCCGGGCAGGACGCGGACTTCATGATCCGTTCGCAGCAGGAGATCGCGCAGACCGCCGACGAGACGTCCCGAACCCTCTCTCTTTTGCTCGCCTCCGCGGCCTCCATCTCGCTCCTCGTCGGAGGAATCGGGATCATGAACATCATGCTCGTATCCGTCACCGAGCGGACGCGGGAAATCGGAATTCGGATGGCGATCGGCGCGAAGGGAAAGGACATCCTGACGCAGTTCTTGATCGAAGCGCTGACCCTGTCGATCGCCGGCGGCTTGATCGGCGTTTTCCTGGGTGTCGGAGCTTCGCGGTTCCTCGCCTGGAAAGCGCGATGGAACATCGCCCTTCCTCCCGAATCGATTCTCCTCGCCTTCGGCTTTGCCGCGGCAATCGGAGTCTTCTTCGGGTTCTATCCGGCTCGGAAAGCCTCGCGGCTCGATCCCATCGAGGCGCTGCGGTACGAGTAGTTCGCACTGAGCACGGCTTCGTAACCCTGCGCACATCGCCTGCGCGCGGTAAAATGTCCTGTTTCAGCGATGAGAGCTTGTCGGGGCCTACCGGCGGCCGGGGCTGATCCATGACCTGGATCGCCTCGTTGCTGCGGCGGCTCGATCCGCGATCGAGCGTCGCTTCGCGTCTTCTCCTCGGCTATTTCCTCGCGTTCTGCATCCCGGGCGCCGCATTCGTTTTTCTCCTCGAGAAGCGACTCTCGCAGCTCGAGCACGCCTCGGCCCGGGAGCTCGCCACGATCCGGATCTCGGATGCCGTCGTGCGCCTGACCCAGGATGCCCGATTCCGTGCGGAGTGGATCGACCGCAGGGTCCGTCTCGTGGAAGAAGCCGGTTCCGTGCTCGCCGACGCGCTCGAGCTCGCGCTGGCCGGTCCGGCCGCGGTCGAAGATCGCACGCCGGTCGCCGCCGATTCCCGTGATCGCACCTGGGTCGTCGGTCGCGCGAGTGGATCGACCGAGCTCCTTCTCGCCGAGCGGGCGGAAAACGTGGAGGCTCGGGGAGATTTGACGAGAACTCGGTCAGTCTCGCCCGTGGCGGCGCGGCTTCTCGAGCGCCGTCCGATGGTCCGGAACGTAACGCTTCGAACGGTCTCGGGAGCCGTGCGGCGAATCGGGCGCTCGAACCTGGAACCGTCAGCGCTCGAGAACCTCCCGCTCTCTTCTTCAGCGCCGAACGGCGCCTCCTGGGCTCAACTTCGTTGGATCGCGGGCACGCCGGTCATCATGCTGTCCGTGCCGGTCCGAGCCGATGACGGGACGCTTCTCGGAAGAGCGGACGCCGAGGTGGATGCTCGCCGGCTCGTCCACGAGCCGTTCGAGAGAACGGGTGTCCCGGGCGATCTCTGGTTCGCGACCGATAGCGTCGGGCGCGCGATCCTCATGAGTCCTCGGGCCCAAACCCTTCTCGGATGCGCCGTGGGCCCGAACGAGACGTTCGGGACGTCGTCCAACCCGATTTGCCGCGAGGTCTGGGACGTCCTTCGGGGTTCCAGCACAGCGTCCGATTCGTC
>DASXTN010000249.1:0-8144 GCA_036505435.1 Thermoanaerobaculia bacterium
CTCCGCGAGCGCATCGTCGCCGGCCGCGCGTCCGTCGGCCTCGAGATCCCGCCCGACTACGCGCGCCGGAGGCTCACGGGAAGACCGGCCGACGTGCTTGTCCTGATCGACGGATCCGATTCATCGATTTCGTCGCAGGCCCTCTCCGCCGCCAATGGCGTCGCCCTGGCGCAATCCCTTCAGGAGCTCGGTGCCGGGACCAACCTCGAGAAGCTCTCGATCCGGATCCATCCGATCCTGCTCTTCAATCCCGACTCGAGGAGTGCGAATCTGCTGATCCCGGGTCTCGTCGCAATTCTGCTCACCTTCTCCGGGACTCTCCTCGCCGCTTTCGCGATCGTGCGCGAGAAGGAGCGCGGGACGCTCGAGCAGCTCATGGTGACGCCGGCGTCTCCGGTTGCGGTGGTCCTCGGCAAGCTCATTCCCTATCTCGTGCTCGCGTTCGCACAGCTCATTCTCATATTGGTCCTGATGACCACGGTCTTCCGCGTACCGATCCACGGAAGCGTGCCGTTGCTGTTCGCGCTTTCGATCGTTTATCTCTTTGCGCTTCTCTCGCTGGGCCTGCTCGTTTCCTCCTGGTCGAAGACGCAGATGGAGGCGATTCAGAGGACCCAGATGTTCCTGCTCCCGTCGATCATGCTCTCCGGCTACATCTTTCCGCTCTCTTCCCTGCCCGCCCCACTGCGCATATTCGCGCAGCTCCTTCCCGCCACCCACTTCATCCGAATCTCTCGAGGGATCATCATCCGCGGCGCGGCATTCTGGGATCTCTGGCCGAGCGTCGTCGCCCTCCTCGCCCTCGCCCTCCTCCTGGTCGCCGGATCCACGCGAGCCTTCCGCAAGACGATCTCGTAGAATCGCTGTATGCCCGAGCCTGGCGCCGGTCGCCCGGGACATCCCGGCTCTGCTCGAGAAGGCCCGATCCGCCTGACCGGCCCTTCTGCAATGGCCCACCCGCCGATCGACGAAGCCGACCTCGTTCTCGCCTCGGTCGAGGACGAGAACAAGTTCCGCGAGATCGCCGAGCACATGCGCGCGATCATCGAGGCGCTGGGCCTCGATCCTTCCGATCCCAACTTGAAGGACACCCACGAGCGGGTCGCACGGATGTACCTCGAAATGTTCCACGGCCTCTCGGAGGGGGCGGAGCCGAAGGTGACCGTCTTCCCGAACGAGGAGCACTACACCGCGATGGTCATGGAGAAGGACATCCCCTTCTACTCCATGTGCGCGCACCATTTCGTCCCCTTCTACGGCCACGCGCACGTCGCGTACATCCCGAACGAGCGGATCGTCGGATTGTCCAAGATGCCGCGGATCGTCGAGTTCTACGCCTGCCGACCGCAGCTCCAGGAGCGGTTGACCGAGCAGATCGCGGGATTCATGGCGGAGAAGCTCCTGCCCCAGGGGGTCATGGTCGTCGTCGAGGCGCGCCACCTCTGCGTGGAGATGCGCGGGGTCAAGAAGCCTGGCGCGCTCACGGTGACGTCGGCGATTCGCGGTATCTTCTTCAACCGGCCCGTGCGCGAGGAGTTTCTGGATCTCCTGAATCGGCGCGGCTGAGTCCTGGGGGACAGACTCCCGGTGGGGTCTGTCCTCGTCACTCCGCGTAGACGCGGAGCTTCTGCGCCGCTCTCAGCCCGTCGAGCGTCCGCGCGCCGTGCCAGCAGAGATCGTCTCCGGCGACGAACAGCCGCCGCGACCGATTTCCGAAGAGTTGCGCGACTTCCTCGCCGTGCTTTTCCTCTCGGAAGGGGTAAGGCTCGCTCGGGAACAGTTGCACCGCTGCTCCCTGCGCAAGCGACTCCTCCGGGGTCCGCTCCGGATATCTTTCCGCCGCGTGGCCGAACACGTTCGCCCCGCCCGCAAGCCGGAGGAGATCGGCAACATAGGTATCGTCGGACACGGTCATCCACGGGTTTCGCCAGATCCAGTAGGCGTAGCGGAAGGTTCCCTCCGCCGGCTCCTCCTCCAGGATGGCGAGCTCGGTCTCGATGCGCGAGGCGAGCGCCTCGGACTCGGCCTCCGTATCCAACCGCTTTCCCCACGCGCGGATCGCTCGCGGGACGTCGGCGACGCGCCTGGGGAACGAGACGTCTACGTCGATTCCTGCGGCGCGGAGCGCCTCGACGTCCTCCCGGCGGTTTTCCTCCTCGTTCGCGAAGACAAGATCCGGCGACAGATCGAGAATGCGGCGCACGTCCGGGTTTTTCGTCCCCCCGATCCGCGGCAGCCCCCACAAGAGGCCCTGCGGACGGACGCAGAAGCGTGTCGCGGCAACGAGGCGTGAGAGTCCGCCGATCGCGACCAAGGTCTCGGTGATCGAAGGACAAAGCGAGACGATGCGTGCCGGAGGCACCATGTGCCAGTCTAAGGGAGCCTGCCCGCAAGGATGCCATTCCGGCCGCTTACAAGGGGAAGCGGATCCGGAGACGGTTTCGAGAGCGCTCCTGAGGCGAGCTCGTTCGAACGGTTCGACTCGCTACGGTTCGCTCCGGGGCACCCAGAACCGCTCCTCCCGAATCGATTCCTTCTCGAAACCGGCTCCAAGGAGGATCCCTCGGGCCGCCTCGATCATCCCCGGGTGTCCGCACAGATAGCCGGTCGTGTCGGAGGGACTGAAACCGAATCGCTCGAGAGCGTTCGAGATCAGATCGTGCACCCTCCCGCGCGTCCCCGTCCAGGCGGTGTCCTCCCGGGGGCGGCTGACGGTCGGCACGTAATGGAACCAGCTTGCCTCGTTCTCGAGGTCCGCGAGCTCTCGGTCGTAGCCGAGCTCCCAGGAGCGGCTCGCGCCCTGCAGGAGGACGATCTCGTCAGGCGCTGGCGTTGCGCCCCGCTTCTCGTCGTGACGGAGAGTTCGCACGATGCTCACGAACGGCGCCACGCCCGTCACGGTCGCCACCATCAAGTGCTTCCGGCGGCCTCTCTCTTCGTCGAGCCCGAAGACCCCTCTTGCGGCTTTTCGCACGTAGACGTGGTCGCCGGCGCGCAGCCCGTGGAGCCGCCGGGTGAGCTCTCCTTCGGCAACGAGCTCGAGAAAGAACTCCAGCTCCGTCTCCCGGGGGGACGAGGCGATCGAGTAAGGCCTTTCGATCATTTTCCCCTTTTCGAGAACTCCGAGCGTCGCGAACTGTCCCGGCCGGAAGGAGAGCGGCTCGTCACTCCGCAGGCGAAGGATCCAGAGGTCGGGCGCGAGATCCCGGCGCGACTCGATTTCCGCCGAAGTATGGGAACCGAGGTTCATGGCCTCGATTCTCCACCCGATCCCTGCTTCGAATAATGGCGTTGACGCATCTCGCTCGGAGAACGGATATTCAAGACCGGGCCGGGACGCCACGCAAGACGTCCGAGATCGTCGACGAGGAGGTACGTTTCGACGAGCCTCCCGCCGACGCGATCTTCACGCTTCCGCGCTGAGGTTTCTCCCCGGCTCCCCGTCCCGCGCCAAACGGCGCAGCTTGCAGTCGAGCCACCGCCATCGGCTGACGAGCACGCGCACGAGCAGCCCGACGGCCCCGCCGGCGAGGACGTCGGAGAGAAAGTGCGATCCGGTCAGGACTCTTCCGCCGGCGAGCGCCAGCCACAGGACGGCCGCAGCGGGCCAGGCCGCCGGACGCATGAGGCAGATCGAGGCGGCGACCGAGGCGGCGATGGCGGCATGACCGGAAGGAAAACTGTTGAACCGGTAGCCGACCTCGAAGAAGTGGAAGCCCCAAACGCCCTGGTCGAGCGCGCGCGGCCGCGCACGGCCGGCAATCAACTTCACGGCGTTCGCGGCGAGACCCGCCGCCGCGATCGCGACGGCCGTCCTCGTCGCCCACAGACTGACGCTGTGCTTCTTGCGCAGGATGGCGGTCACGCCAATCACGAGCACGACGACCAGCCAGTAAACGCCCTCCCCGAGGCCGGAGAGTCGCCGCGCCGCGTTGGCCCAGGACCGGGAGAGGTAGAACGCCCAGTTCGCGATCGGGCGATCCAGGAAGGCATAGCTGACTGCCGCTAGGACCACCATGAGGAGCGCCGCGCCGAGAAGCCGGTTGCCGATCGAGCGGGGCGCGGGCGGCATAACCTTCGAGCATAGCAGCGCAATGCTCGGCGGCCCGCCGGCCGGTAGACTGATTCCCGCTTGGACGTCTCCGCGAAAGATCTGGCCGTCCTGTTCCGCTCGCGGCATCCCCTCGTCGTCTGTGAGACGGTCGAGGAGACGCGTTTCGAAGGGCTCGTCCGCGGCGTCGCGGCGGAACTCGGGCTGCCGGTCGCGACGTGGAGCGCCGCGAGCGGGCTCACGCCTTCTCATCCGGGAGACGCGCCGAAGACCGCCGACCTCGCCTTCGCGCTGAAGGTGATCCGCTCCTCCAAAGGCGACGGAGTCTGGCTTCTCAAGGATCCGCAGGCGCACCTGGAAAACGCGGCGGCGCTGCGCGCGCTCCGGGAGAGTGCGCAGGAGTTCGCCGGCTCCGCGCGAACGATCGTGCTCGTCGGGCCGCTCCTCCCTCGCAAGCCCGAGCTCGAGGATCTGGAGGTCCGGTTCGAGTTCGCGCTTCCCGATCGCGAGGAGCTGAGAGAGCTCGTTTCGCAGGTCGGCCGCCGACCTGCGCGAGACGGCCCGCCGATGCGCGTCGCCCTCTCCCCGGTCGAGGTGGAGGCCGTCGTGTCCGACCTCGAGGGATTGACGATGTTCGAAGCGGAGAGGTCGCTCGCTCGCGCTCTCGTCGAAGACGGAAAACTCGACCGCGAGGACCTTCCGCGCATCCGGAGAGCGAAGGAAACGCTCATCGGCGGCGGCGGACTGGTCGAAGTCGTCGCCGCGCCCGAGGGGTTCGACCGCGTCGGCGGACTGACGCGCCTGAAGAAATGGGTCGAGACGCGGAGAACGGGCTTTCTCGCATCCGACGGCGACCTCGATCCCCCCCGCGGGCTGCTGCTCTTGGGCGTCCAGGGATGCGGCAAGAGCCTCGCGGCGAAGGCGGTCGCCGCATGCTGGGACGTGCCGCTCTTCTCGCTCGAGGCGGGACGATTGCTGGCGCCTTACGTCGGCGAGTCGGAGCGAAACCTCCGCGAAGCGCTGAAGCGGGTCGAGCGAATGGCTCCCTGCGTCCTCTGGATCGACGAGATCGAGAAGGCGTTCGTCTCCGGGCGGTCAGCGGAATCCGACGGCGGCGTCTCGCAACGGCTCCTCGGCGCGCTGTTGACCTGGATGCAGGAGCATCACCGGAGGGTCTTTCTGGTCGCGACCTGCAACTCCGTCGAAGAGCTGCCGCCCGAGCTGATGCGAAAAGGAAGGGTGGACGAGGTCTTCTTCGTCGATCTTCCCCAGCCGGAGGCGCGCGCGGAGATCTTCCGACTGCACCTCGCCCGTCGCGGCGAAGACCCGAAGCGTTTCGACCTCCCGAAGCTCTCGGAGTCCTCCGAGGGATTCTCCGGCGCCGAGATCGAGCAGGCCATCGTCTCCGCGCTCTACGAAGCGCGCGCCGCCGGACTTCCGCTCGACGACGCGAGCCTCTTCGTCTCCCTGCGGTCCACGCGGCCGTTGTCGGTGCTGCGTGCAGAGGAAGTCGCTTCCTTACGCACGTGGGCCACCGGGAGATGTGTACCGGCCGACTAGGGGTTTCCAGTCGCAGGTTTCAAGTTGCAGGGAGCCCAAAGCTCCCCCGGCGACTTGCAACTATTTCGTGAGGCTGTAGACGGCGTCCAGCGATTCCTGGTCCGGCCGCCCGCCGCCGAGATACGTTGCGAGCCAGTCCATGACAATCGCGTGCCAGATGCGGGAGTTTCCCGGCTTCAAGACCCAGTGTCCCTCGTCGGGGAACGTCAGGAGCTTCGACGGAACCCGGTGGACCTGCAGCGCCGTGAAAAGCTGGAGACCCTGTCCGAACGGCACGCGGAAGTCCTTCTCGCTCGTGACGACGAGCGTCGGCGTCTTGAACTTGTCGGTGAAGCGGATCGGGTTCCACTTCTCATAGAGATCCGAATCCCACGGCCAGCCGCCGAACTCCCACGTCGGAAACCAGAGCTCTTCGGTCTCGAGCGCCATCGAGCGGGTTTCGACCACACCGTCATGGCAAACGAGAGCTTTGAACCGGTCGGTGTGGCCCAAGATCCACGCGATCATGTAACCGCCGTACGACGCTCCGGCCGCCCCGATCCGCGATCGGTCGACGTAGGGGAGCGACTCTAAGTCGTCCGCCTGCCGCATGAGGTCGTCGTAAACCCTTCCGCCCCAGTCGCGACTGATCTGGTCCACGAACTCCTGGCCGAAGCCGGTCGAACCGCGCGGGTTCGGCGCGTAGACGACGTACCCGTAAGCGGCGAAGACCTGCGGGTTCCACCGATACGACCAGGCGTCGTTCCAGGCACCCTGCGGTCCGCCGTGGATCAGCAGGACAGCGGGGTATTTCCGGCTCGGGTCGAAGCCAGGTGGCGTGACGACCCAGGCCTGGAGGTCGCGGCCGTCGGCGGACTTTGTGAAGCGCTCCGAGACTTGCCCCATCTCGATCTGCGAGAGCAGCATCTCGTTCGAACGCGCGACGGGACGCGCGGCCGCGGCGCGACCGCCGGGTCCGGGAACTCCCACGGAAAAGATCTCGGCGGGTCGGGTGAGAGAGCTCGCCGCGAAGAACACGTTCGAGGCATCGCGCGAGACAGCGAGCTGTGATGGGGTCGCCCCCCGGAAAATCTCCGCCGGCGCGTCGCCGCCGATCCCGACCCGGTAGATTCCGCCTCTCGCCTTGACGTCCGACAGGAAATAGATCGAGCGGGAGTCCGGCGCCCATTGGAAGTCCTCGACCCAGGCGTCGAAGCGTTCGGTCAGCTCCCGCGTTCTCCCGCTCGCGCGGTCGTAGATTACGAGCCGGAAGCGATCCGACTCGAAACCCGGCCGTCTCTGAGAGCGGTAAGCGATCCACTTGCCGTCCGGTGAGAACCGCGGCGACCCGTCGAAGGCGCGATTCGCAGCGGTCAGGTTCCGCGGCCTCTCGCCTCCGGCAAACGGCTCGATCCAGAGGTCGGAATTCGTGGAGATCGCCTCGACCGGATCGGGATTCGATGCGTAGACGAATTCCCTTCCATCCGGAGAAACGTCGAAGTCGAGCGAGCCGGCGACGGAAAATGGCGGTGTGTCGCGGTGGCCGGGCGTCAGGTCCACCGCCGTCCCGCCGGAGACCGGGATCTTCCAGACATGCGTGCGCAGCCCTTCCTTCCACGCGTCCCAGTGGCGGAAGAGCAGCCGCTCGGCGATGCGGGCCTTCGTGGGCGCCTTCTCTCGCTCCTTCGTGCGCCTCTCGAGGCAAACGACGTCCGTGCAGTCGGGGAAAACGTCGGAGGTGATCAGAAACCACTTCCCGTCGGGGGACCATTTGAACCCGTTGATGCCGGTCGGAAACGAGGTCGCTCTGGCAGGCTCGCCGCCCGAAAGATCGACCGTCCAGATCTGCGACGACCCGTCGCGGTTCGAAAGAAAGCCGATTCGCCGGCCGTCGGGCGAGAACTCGGGATCGGAATCTCGCTTGTCGCCGGAAGTCAGCCGACGCGACGCGCCGCCGGACGCGGGCGTGAGCCAGATGGCCGATCGCGTGCTGTTCTCGGAGACGAGGGCAGTTCCGACCGCGTAGACGACCCACTTTCCGTCCGGAGATACATCGAAGTGGCCAATCCGCTCGACCTTCGCAAGCTCCTCGAAGCGAAACGGCCGGCCCGCGGCGCCCGCGCGCGGCGCGAGAGCGATCGCGGCGGCCGCGGCGAGCAAGGCGATCTGATGTTTTCGAGTCATGTCGTCGTCGCCTCCGGCGGCGCATTCTAAGCGCCTCGCTCTGTTATGATTTCGGGCTCCGGCGCAGGCAACTGTCGGCAAGGAGAGACATGTCCACGGCGATTCTGGAAGAGAAAGCTCCGGTTCCCTCCACGAGTGGTCTGGCGGTGGTCAATGATTTTTCGATTCATGTCGCGACCGCCAACGGCTCGGGAAGCATGTCCTCCAACAACATTCTGATGCGGTCCATCTTCCAGATGGGGATTCCCGTTTCCGGCAAGAACCTGTTCCCTTCCAACATCCAGGGGCTCCCGACCTGGTTCACGATCCGGGCATCCAAGGAAGGCTTCATCGCGCGCCGCCGCGACATCGGGGTCCTGATCTGCATGAA
>DASXTN010000250.1:0-4000 GCA_036505435.1 Thermoanaerobaculia bacterium
CAGCCCTTCGAGATCCTCCCGGCGCGGCCGGCGATCCTCGCCGTACAGCGAACGAACGGGCAGCCCCGTCGCCGGATCGACCTGGTCGGCGACCTTCCCGTCGACGTCGGACCGAATGCCGTGCTCGGGCGAGAAGAGCCGTACGAGCTTGACGCCCCTCTTTCTTGCTTCATCGGAGACGAGGACTTCGATCGTCGAGCGGCCGTCGCGCGCACGACCTGTCGCGTTCGTGACGAGACCGACGCGCTTTCCGGCGATCGGCCGGAAGCCCTCCGAAACGAGTACGTCCACGCCGGCGAAGACGTCACGGCGAATCGGCACTCGCTCCGCGAGCCGCCGGGCGTCGCGACGTGTGTCGTCGGGCAAAGCGGCTGCGACGATCGTCGAAACGATGCCGCGCAGCCGGTTGACGTCGCCTTTGCCGTCCGGATGCAGGCGATTCGAGAGAAAGACGACGTACACGCCGCTCGACGGATCGATCCAGAGCGAAGTCCCGGTAAAGCCGGTGTGGCCGAACGAGCCGGGAGGGAAGAGATCGCCGCGATTTCTCGAGTACGCCGTGGCGACGTCCCAGGCGAGCGCGCGCAGATCGCCGTCGCCGTAGAAGCGCGGCCGGGTCATCGCCTCGACTCCGAGCGGAGAGAGGACGCGCGCATTGCCCAGCCGTCCGCCGCTCAGGATCATGCGGCAGTACCGCGCGAGGTCAGCCGCCGTCGAGAACAGACCCGCGTGGCCGGCGACGCCGCCGAGGGCATAAGCGCGCGGATCGTGGACTTCGCCGCGGAGCCAGCGATCATCGCGGCGCTCGGTCGGAGCGATGCGGGAGAGGGGAGGCTGTGTCAGCCCCACCAGACCCATCCTCTCGCCGAGGAAGCGGGACGTCGCCAGCGGCCGGAAGTGCGAGTCTTCCATCCCGAGCGGCCGGAGGATCTCCCGCTCGGCGAACTCGTCGAGAGGAATACCGGAGGCCTTACGGACCAGCTCGCCCAGCACTTCGTAGCTCACGTCGGAGTAGTGAAAGCGCATCCCGGGCGGCGACTCGAGTGGCTGCCGGTATTTGCGGGCGAATATTTCCTCGGCCGTCCCGGTGTAGAGGTCGATCGGATCGTCGGCAACGAAGCCGGCACGGTGCGTCAGGAGTTGCTCGACGGTGACTTTCTCGCGATCCCCCTTCTCCGGCGCGAACTCGGGGATGTGCTTCACGACCGGGTCGAGGAGGGCGATCTTTCCTCGCTCGACCAGGATCATCACCGACGTCGCTGTCACTACAGGTTTCGTCAACGACGCGACGTCGAAGACCGTGTCGACCGTCATCGGCTCGCGCGACGGAACGACCGCGCGGTTTCCGTACGCTCTCCGAAAGACGACCCGATCGCGCCGACCCACGAGAACGACCGCTCCTGGAAGCTCCCCTCGCCCGATCGCCTCTTGGATGACTCCGTCGACCCGCGCGAGCCGCTCCGCCGAGAATCCCGGCGCCACCGGCTGCGCGAGCACGGCAGCGAAAAGAATCGCGATCATTTCTTCTCGCGAGCGAGGCCCGTGAAGAGGAGACCTCCCGATACGAGGGCGACGCCTCCGAAGATGTCCAGCCGCGTGGGCTGCCGGAAGATGAGGGCGCCGGTGCCGAACATGATCGAGTAGACGAACGCGGTTCCGAGCACCCAGAAAAGGAGGTTTCGAGGAATCTCTCCCCGCCGGGCCGCGATCCCTTCGGCGCCCGCGATGCGCTTCCACCCCGGGCCCGCCGGATGCACCTTCTCGTAGAAGGCCGCGAGCGTCTCGCGCGGCTCGGGACGCGTCCCGAACGTGGCGGCGAGCCACACGACGGTCGTCACGGCGGTCGTCGCCACGAGAGTCATCGCGAATCCCTTCGGCGTCGCCGGATCGAAGATCGGGTACCGGGAGCCCAGTGAGCGCAGCGAAACGGAAGTCACGAGCGCTGAAGCCATCGCCGCCACCTCCGACCACGCATTCACGCGCCACCAGTACCAACGCAGGATGTAGACGAGCCCCGTGCCGGCGCCAAGGGTCAGCAACAGCTCCCAGACTTTGCTGATCTGATTCATGAAAACCGTCGCGACCAGCGAGAGTACGACGGTGAGCGCCGTCGCGAGCCGTGAGACGAGAACGTAGTGCCGCTCGGACGCTCGTTTCTTCAAGAAGCGGCGGTACAGGTCATTCACCAGGTAGCTCGAGCCCCAGTTCATCTGGGTCGCCTGCGTGGACATGTACGCCGCCGCGAACGACGCGAGCATGAAGCCGCGCAGTCCGCCGGGCAGGTAGTCGACCATCATCTGCACGTAGTTCAGCCCGGGATCTTCGACGCCCGCGGCGTTGCGGAGCGACCCACCGTAGATCGCGAGCGAGCAGAGCGCCGTCACGACCCAGGGCCAGGTCCGGATCGCATAGTGGGCGACGTTGAAGTAGAGCGCGGCTGCGCGGCTGTGCCTCTCGTCCTTGCAGGCGAGCATGTTCTGCGCGACGTATCCGCCGCCGCCCGGTTCCGCGCCGGGATACCAGGAGGCCCACCAGGAGACGCCGAGCAGTGTCGCGAAAGTGATCGCGGGAAGCGCCCACGCCAGGTCGACCGAGGGCGGCCACAGCGAAAGGATCGCGTCGGCGGAGCCGAATCGTTCGCCCGCTTCGGCGAAGGCGGGATGCGCCGCTCCGACCCGCGCCTTCACCGCCTCGATCCCGCCCACAGCCGCGACGGAGACCACCGCGAGCACGATCGCGCCGCCCATCTCGAAGAGGTACTGGAGGCCGTTCGCCGACGCGACGCCCCAGTAGCCGGAAAGGACCGTGTAGAGCGCGGTCAGCAGGAGGCAGATGACGAGCGCCGCCCACTTGGAGACGCCGAGCATGCCGCCGAGCACTTTCGCCATTCCCAGGTTGACCCATCCCATGATGAGAACGTTGACGAGGAGACCGAGATAGGCCGCGCGGAAGCCTCGCAGGAACGCGGCCGGCCGGCCCGAGTATCGAAGCTCCGCGAGCTCGACGTCGGTGATGACGGCGGCGCGGCGCCACAGCTTCGCGAAGAAGAAGACGGTGAGCATGCCCGAGGCGAGCATCGACCACCACAGCCAGTTTCCCGCGATGCCGTTCTTTGCGACCATCTCGGTGACCGCGAGCGGCGTATCCGCCGAGAACGTCGTCGCGACCATCGCCGTCCCCGCGATCCACCAGGGCATCGACCGCGCGGAGAGAAAGTAGTCGAGCATCGACCGTCGCGCGCGCCGCGCGAAGTACAGCCCGACCGCGAGCGTCATCGCGAAGTAGCCGGCGAGCACGGCGAAATCGAGGGCGCCGAGGCTCATCGCGGTCGCGCTTTCACGATCCCGCTCCCCCGCTCGGCGACTCCCGGGATGGTGACCGGAAGCCGTCCGGTGATCTCCGCTTCCCCGAAGAGCGCGCGCGCGACGGCGGACTGCATCACCGGCTGGTCTCCGTAGGCGGCGACGTACGTCGCGAGACCCGGCAGCTCCGCCGCGAGGTACGGGTTTCCGAAGGAGACCCCGACCAGCTTCGCGCCCGATGCCGTCAGGATCTCGACGGCAGCGCGTGCCGCCTCCGGAAGGACGAGCCTTCCGGAGCCGGTGCGTACCCGAACGAAGAGAGAGACGAGCATTACATCCGTGTTCGAAGCGGCGTCTCGGATCGGCTCGACCTCCTCCGCGCGCGACTTCGGATCGAGGACAAACGTTTGCGGCGGCGAGGCGAGGCGCGCCGTGAGAGCGCGTCCGAAGTCGGACCCCGGTGGGTTTGCGGCCGGCGCGTCGCTCACGACGACGTGGACGAGTCGCGTCGACCGCGCGAGCGGAAGCACGGCGGGCGCCTCGCGCACGAGCGTGATCGCGCGGCGGGCAATCTCGTCGGCGAGCGCGCGATGCTCGGGGCTGTCGACGACGTGGAAGGCCGCTTCGAGATCGGGAATCGCCGCCGGAAAGCGGCGCTTGGCCTCGAAGACCCTTGCGACCGCCCGGTCGAGGACCTC
>DASXTN010000251.1:0-5037 GCA_036505435.1 Thermoanaerobaculia bacterium
GCTGACGGCGCGGTAAAATCGCCCTCCCTTGGAGAGCACGACGGCGCCGCCAACGCTCGCCGAGAGGGACTTCCCTCTCGGCGTGCCCGGCTTCACATATCAGGACCTGCATCGCGAGCACCGGCTCGCGGAGCTCGACCGGTTCTTCTTCGACGAGCTTCGTCGAGAGGATGCCCCGCTCGCCGAAAGGTTGACCGCCTGGCGGGCCGCTCCCGACTCCCTCGATCCCATCTCGCTGTCGAACCTCTTGGTCGAGGCGGCGAGGCCTCTGTCGCGCTTCGTCGCCCGCCTTTTCGGAATCGAGCGAGAGTGGCGCGCGCAGGCCCGTTCGGCGGGGCCCGAGGCGGTTCTCTTCCGTTTCCGGCGAGACTTCCTGCTGCGGCGGGCGGCCCGGGCCCGGCCGACTCCGGACGATGACCTGCCCGCCCTTGCGAATCGAGCCCGCGCGGTCGAGGTCGAGCTCTTCGGCGAGCTCCCCTGGGAGAGTGACCCGGAGCTGTCGACGGCCCGCATGGGCTCGGAGCTCCTGGACCTCGAAGCCGAGCACATCGAGGCCGTCCGTCAGAAGAAGCGACCGGCGGTGTCGGAAGAGTCCCGCCGTCGGACGGCAGAGCTCGCGGACCGGGCTGCCTCTTCGTCGCCGGATCTCCCCCGAATGCGCGACGGCTCCGACGAGGCGGCTCTCGAGTTTCTCGAGGCGCTGCTCTCGGATTACGCGAGTTGGTGTCGCGAGCGGAGGCACCGTCCCGATCTGCGGCGGGAGATCGAGCGCTGGGCCTCCTTTCGCCTGCCCGAGCCGTTCGACTTTCATCGGCTGGTCGTAACCGAGCGACCGAGACCCGACTTTCCCGAGGAGCGGGTGGGACCGGAGTCGCGCCGGCGCCGGCGGGAAGGTTTCCAGCTGACTGATCCGAGGATGACGCGTCGCGAAGTCCTCGGCGAGACCCATTACTGCATCCTCTGTCACGAGCGCGACAAGGACTCCTGCGCGAAGGGATTCTTCGATGCGAAAACCGGCACCTGGCAGAAGAACCCGCTTGGCATCGAGCTGCGAGGCTGTCCGCTCGACGAGAAGATCTCCGAGATGCATCAGCTCCGGCGGGAAGGGGACTCGATCGGCGCGCTCGCGCTGGTGGCGATCGACAACCCGATGTGTCCCGGGACCGGCCACCGCATCTGCAACGACTGCATGAAGGGCTGTATCTACCAGAAGCAGGACCCAGTCAACATTCCGCAGATCGAAACCGGCGTTTTGACTGACGTGCTCTCGCTGCCCTGGGGGGTCGAGATCTACGGCCTGCTGACGCGGTGGAACCCGCTCGCGCCGCACCGGCCGTATCCGCTCGCGTACAACGGAAAAAAAATCCTGGTCGTTGGACTCGGCCCGGCGGGCTATACGCTCGCGCATTACCTCATCAACGAGGGATTCGGGGTGGTCGGGATCGACGGGCTGAAGATCGAGCCTCTGCCCGCCGAGTGGACGGGCGAGGACGGGCTCGGCATCCAGCCGATCCGGGACTACGCGTCGATCTCGCGTCCGCTCGACGAGCGGCCGCTCGTCGGCTTCGGTGGAGTCTCCGAATACGGAATCACGGTTCGATGGGACAAAAACTTTCTGACGCTCGTGCACCTGACGCTCGCTCGCCGGAGACGCCTCTCGATCCTGGGGGGGGTGCGGTTCGGAGGCACGATCACGGCCGAGCAGGCGTTCGATCTCGGTTTCGACCATATCGCCATCGCCGCCGGCGCCGGCCGTCCGACGATCATCGCGATGAAGAACAACATCCTCCGAGGTGTGCGGAAGGCGTCGGACTTCCTGATGGCGTTGCAGCTGACCGGCGCGTTCAAGGAGGAGGCACTCGCGAACCTCCAGGTCGAGCTCCCCGCGGTCGTGATCGGAGGCGGTCTGACCGCCATCGACACGGCGACCGAGCTCCTCGCCTACTACCCCATCCAGGCGGAGAAGACGCTCGTCCGATACGAGATGCTGGTGGCCGAGCGCGGCGAAGAGGAGGTGCGGGCCATCTTCGACCGCGAGGAGCGCGAGATCCTCGACCGGCTGCTCGGGCACGGCGGCGAAGTGCGCCGGGAGCGGGAGCGGGCGCACTCCGCGGGCGAGAAAGCGGACCTCGCGCGGCTCTGCCGGGAATGGGGCGGCGTCTCGATCGTCTACCGCCGGGCGATGGAGGAGTCCCCCGCTTATCGCCTGAACCACGAAGAGATCATCAAGGCGCTCGAGGAAGGGATCTCGTTCATCGAGGGGCTCGAGCCGGCGGAAGCGGTCCCGGACCCCGACGGCAAGCTCGCGGCGGTCAGGTTCCGCCGGTCCGGCAGCGGAGAGCTCGTCGAGCTACCGGCGCGCATCTGCCTGGTGGCGGCCGGTACGACGCCAAACATCACGTACGCGAAGGAGTTTCCCGACGCGATCCCTCTGGACGAGCGGCGGCGCTTCTTCGCGCCGCACCGCGCCGTTCGCGGGGACGATGGCGGCTGGCGGCTCGACCCCGCGCCTCCAGCCGACGAGGGCGCCTTCTTCACCGGCTACTCCCGCGACGGAAAGTTCATCACGTTCTTCGGCGACAACCACCCGGCGTACAACGGCAACGTCGTGAAGGCCATGGCTTCCGCGAAAATGGGCTACCGCGCGATCACCGCGGTCCTGGATGGTCGTCTGCCCGCGTCGTCCGAGCCCGACGAGCGCCGGGAGCGGAAATGGGAAGACTTTCGCCGAACAATGGAAGACCGATTCACGGCGCGCGTGGTCGAGGTCCGGCGTCTGACGCCGACGATCGTCGAGGTCGTGGTCCGCGCCCCGGCGGCCGCCGAGAACTTCGAACCCGGGCAGTTCTACCGACTGCAGAACCTCGAGACCCATGCCCCTTCGATCGAGGGCTCTCCACTGCTGATCGAGCCGCTCGCTTTGACGGGAGCCTGGGTGGACGCCGACCAGGGCCTCCTCTCGATGATCGCGCTCGAGCTCGGCGCTTCCTCTCGGATCTGCTCGGTCCTGAAGCCGGGCGAGCCGGTTCTCGCCATGGGCCCGACCGGCACCGCGACGGAGCTACCCGAGAACGGCACGATCCTGCTCGCTGGCGGCGGGCTCGGCAACGCCGTCCTTTTCTCCATCGGCAAGAAGGCTCGAAGGCGCGGGAACCGGGTGATCTATTTCGCGGGCTACAAGAAGGCGGAGGACGTCTACAAGCAGGACGACCTCGAGGCCGCCTCGGACATTCTCGTCCTCTCCGTCGATCGCGGCGAGCCGATCGCGACGCGCCGCCCGCAAGATCGCCACTTCGTGGGAAACATCGTCGAGGCGATGACCGCGTGGGCGGAGGGCCGTCTCGGCGAGACCCCGATCCCTCTCTCGGACGTCGACCGGGTAATCGCGATCGGCTCGGACCGCATGATGGCCGCGGTCGCACGGGCCCGTCACGGGGTGCTCGCTCCGCATCTTCGGCCGGACCACGTCGGGATCGGGTCGATCAACTCCCCGATGCAGTGCATGATGAAAGAGGTCTGCGCGCAGTGTCTCCAGAAGCACCTGGATCCGGGAACCGGCGATGAGCGTGAGATCGTCTTCTCCTGCTTCAACCAGGATCAGAAGTTAGACGAGATGGACTGGGACAACCTGGCGGCGCGGCTGCGGCAGAACACGGTCTCGGAGAAGCTCACCAACCTGTGGCTGGAGAGGCTGTTTTCCTTGTCCGATCCGCGCGTCGTTTAGCGAACGGGTTTAGGGGACTCCCGCCAGGAAGAGAAGGTAGGGGTTGATCGCGAGGCCTTCTCGCAGGTTGTCGTTCTCTTCGGGCAGCCGCGTGATCGAAAAATGGAGGTGGGGCCCGCCGATGACGTGACCGGTCGCGCCCACGTAGCCGATTACGTCACCCTTCTCGACCTGGTGACCCGGCCGAAGGCCCCGGGCATAGCGCGAAAGATGGCAGTAGAAGAAAAGATATCGGCCGCTCGCGTCCTTCTGGTAGATCGTGATCCCGCCGCGGCGCTCCCGGGTGAGCTTGACGATCTCCCCGTCGGCGGTCGCCAGGATCGGCGTCCCGCGAGGCGCTCCGATGTCAATCGCGAGGTGGCGTGCATATTGGCCCCTCGACTCGAGAAACGAGTCCCGCAGCTTCGCTCGGTCGACACCTTCCACCGGGATCTGGAAGTTTTCGGCCAGGAGCTCGGTCAAGTCGACGTCGCGGGGACGGACCCGGGCGGCCCCGGACTTCGGCCGGAAGAAAGAGCCAAGCCGCCGGGCGATCCGGGTGATCCGGGAGGGATCGTGATGCGCGACGACTTCCTCAGCGTCGAGTTTCTCCGGCGTCTCGGCGTCCGCGAGATGGACGTGTGCTTCGATGACCGGGTCCTCCGCGGGGCACGGCGGCTGCGGGAAAACGTGCGCCTCGGGCGACGTCTCGTCGGTCGCCTCTGGAGCGTGCGCTTCGGCCGTAATGACCGCACGCGCTTCGGCGGTTGCGGTCTCGATCAAGTCGAGCACCACCTCTCCCGAGCCCACTTGATGGATCAGCCGCGGCCTTCGGGTTCCACGGCGGGAACGATGTAGACCGAACCGGCCGCCGGCGAGGATCTCGCGCTTGGAGCCGGAGGTCTCGCGCGCGCGCGCGCGAGGCGGCTCGCGGCGAACGCGCGTGGAATGCAGAGGCGCCCGCCTCGAGACGATCTTCCCGCGGCGGGGAAGCGCTTCGGAGGAGCTGGGCAAAGCGAGGAAGAACGAGGCGGCTGCCAGAGCCGTCGTGATGACCGGCACCTTTCGCACGTTCGGGATTATTGAAGACGGTGTGAAGTCGGTCAAGGAAAAAAGGCCCGCAGAATCAATTAGTTATGCTGATACAGCATACCGCTCGGGGGTACAGATCGGCCGAGCTTGCCGGGGAAAGCCCCGCCTCAGGCTCTCTCGAGGTAGGTGTTGTCACGGGTGTCGATCTTGATCACAGTCCCCGCCTCGATGAATTGCGGAACCATCACGGAAAGCCCGGTTTCGAGTGTCGCCGGTTTGTATGAGGCCGAAGCCGTCGCCCC
>DASXTN010000252.1:0-14141 GCA_036505435.1 Thermoanaerobaculia bacterium
AGATGGTGATGCCGGGGGACAACGTGAACCTGGAGGTCAACCTCATCACCCCCATCGCCATGGAGAAGGGACTCCGCTTCGCCATCCGCGAAGGGGGCCGCACCGTCGGCGCCGGAACCATCGTCGAAATATTGGAGTAGACGAGAAAAAACGTGACGTCAAACGCCAGATGGGAAGACAAGAGTTGCTTTAGAGCCATGGGCTCGTGGGGAGCGGCCGTTTACTCCCTTCCGGCCCCGTCGAGGGGCCGCTAAAAATGCAGGAAAACATCAGCCTCGCGTGTTCCGAATGCAAACGTCGGAACTACACGACGACGAAGAACAAGAAGACCAATACCGAGAAGCTCGAGTTGTCGAAGTACTGCCGCTTCTGCCGGAAGCACACGACCCATCGAGAAGGGAAGGTCTAGGCATGTCGGTAGTCGGTAGTCGAGAGTTGGTAGTGGCGGCGACAGCTTCGACAGACCACAGACTACAGACTACAAACTACACACGGAATAGGGGTGTAGCTCTAATTGGTAGAGCGGCGGTCTCCAAAACCGTAGGTTGGGGGTTCGAATCCCTCCACCCCTGCCATTGAGAGGAAGTCGAGAGTTGAGAGTCAAGAGTCGAGAGTCGAAAACATCGGAGAGAGCTGGTCGGTCGAGTCGGGAGAACTCGGACCCTCGACCCTCGACCCTCGACTCTCGACTGCGAGCGTAGCGAGCGAACGATGTTGCCGATCAAACAGTGGTGGCCCACGACGCGAGATTTCTTCCGGGACGTCTGGGTCGAGATGAAGAAGGTGAGCTGGCCGGGCCGGAATGAGGTCATCGGGACGACAGTCGTCGTCATCGTGGCCTGCTTCATCTTCGGTTTCTATCTTTTCGTGGTCGATAGCGGTCTGTCGTGGCTCGTCGACAAGATCTACCGGGCCGCGGGGGTGGTGGGAGCATGATCACCGAGACCCACACGAAGAACTGGTACATCGTCCATACCTACTCCGGCTTCGAGGAGCGGGTCCGGCAGAACCTCCGGCAGCGCATCGAGGCGATGAGCATGCAGGAAAAGTTCGGCGACATCCGGATTCCTACGGAGACCTTGGTCGAGATGAAGGGGGGGAAGCGCCGCGAGATCCAGCGCAAGTTCTTCCCCGGCTACATCATCGTCGAAATGGAAATGTCCGACGAGGCCTGGCACCTCGTCAAGAACACGCCCAAGGTCACCGGTTTCGTTGGCTCCGGCAAGGAGCCCACGCCGCTGACGACCGAGGAGGTCGAGCAGATTCTCCACCGCGTGACCTCCACTAAGGAGAAGCCGAAGCCGAAGCACACCTTCGAGAAGGGAGAGCACGTCCGAATCACCGACGGCCCCTTCACGAACTTCACGGGCGTTGTCGAGGACATCAACCTCGACCGCTCGACGCTGAAGGTGATGGTCACGATCTTCGGCCGCTCGACGCCGGTGGAGCTGGAATTCCTCCAGGTCCAGAAGCTGTAGCTCCTAGATTTTTGATTTTGGATTTTTGATTTTGGATTTCGGATTGACGGCGGAGATGTAGAGGATGGCGAAAAAGATCACGGGGTACGTCAAGTTGCAGATCCCGGCGGGAGAGGCGACTCCCGCCCCTCCGGTGGGGCCGGCTCTCGGCCAGCAGGGTGTCAACATCATGGACTTCTGCAAGAACTTCAATGCCAAGACGGCGGCGCAGAAGGGCCTGATCATTCCGGTCGTCATCACGGTCTACGCCGACCGGTCCTACAGCTTCATCACCAAGACGCCTCCCGCCGCAATCCTGCTGCTCAAGGCCGCCGGAGTCCCCAAGGGCTCGGGCACGCCCAACAAGGAAAAGGTCGGCAAGGTGACGAAGAAGCAGGTGGAGGAAATCGCCAAAACGAAGCTACCGGACTTAAACGCCGGTGATTTGCCGGCGGCCGTCCGCATCGTCGAAGGAACGGCGCGCAGCATGGGAATCGAAGTCGTTTGAATGAACACAGTCGGAGGCTGCCGCGATGGCGCGGCCGTTTGCACGACGAAGGAGGGTGATGGGGCACAGCGGTAAGAAGTTTCGGGCGGCCCGGGCGAGGGTCGAACCTCGCCCATATCCCCTCCCGGAGGCGATGAAGCTCCTGCGCGAGGTGCGTTACGCGAAATTCGACGAGTCCGTCGACATCGCGATGCTCCTCGGCGTCGACCCCAAGCACGCCGATCAGATGGTGCGGGGCACGGTAGTTCTGCCCCATGGCACGGGCAAATCGAAGCGGGTCGCCGTAATCGCCGCGGGGGACAAGGTCAGAGAAGCCCAGGAGGCCGGAGCGGACCACGTGGGCGGCGAAGACCTCGTGGAGAGGATCCAGGGCGGCTTCCTGGAGTTCGAAGCGCTGGTCGCCACGCCCGACATGATGCGTCTGGTCGGAAAGCTCGGAAAGATCCTCGGGCCCAAAGGGCTCATGCCAAACCCGAAGGCCGGTACCGTCTCGATGGACGTCGGCAAGGCGGTCCGGGAGATCAAGGGGGGCAAGATCGAGTTCCGCGTGGACAAAACCTCGATCATTCATGCGCCCATCGGCAAGATCTCCTTCGACGAGAAGAAGCTCGAAGAGAACGCGGCGGCTTTCATCCGCGCTGTGCTCAAGGCGAAGCCCCCGGCGGCGAAGGGAAAGTATTTCCGGACCGTCTCCGTCTCTTCGACGATGGGGCCGGGGTTCGAGATCGACACGACGTCGATCGAGGCCGCGTAGGGAAGGCGGGACCAGACGATGAATCGCACCGAGAAAACGGCGATGGTCGAGGCGCTGAGCAAAGACCTGGCGAAATCCTCCAATGCCATCCTTTTCGCGTTCGCCGGTTTGAAAGTGCCCGAGGTGACGGAGTTGCGCCGTCAGGTGCGCGGGGCGCAGTCGAAGTACCTCGTGGTCAAGAACACGCTCGCTCTGCGGGCGACCAAGGGGACAGCGCTCGAGGCCGTCGCCGAGCATTTCACGGGTGCGACGGCCGTGGCGTACAACCAGAGCAATCCGGTAGCGCTCGCCAGGGTCCTGACGGCCTTCGCGAAGATAAATCCGCACCTGGTTTTCAAGGCGGCCGTGATCGAAGGGCGGGCCGTGCCGGCCGCCCAGATCAGGGCCATCGCCGAGATGCCGTCACGGGAAGAGCTCGTATCGAAGCTGCTCTTCCTGATGCAGTCGCCCCTGCGGCGGCTGGTGACGGTGCTGAACGGGCCCGCCCGAAACCTGGCGAGTGTCGTGTCTCAGATCGCGGAGCAGAAGTCGAAATCCGGGCCGGCCGACGCCGCGCCTGCCAGCTGAATTTGTCGAAGTAGAAGAGGGGAGAGAAACGACCATGGCGATGACCGCAGAAACGTTCGTGAGGGAGATCGAGGGCATGACCGTCCTCGAGTTGAACAACCTCGTCAAGGCGCTCGAGGAGAAATTCGGCGTCTCGGCGCAGGCGATGAGCGCGCCGGCGGCCGCGGCGGCCGGCGCCGCGGCGGCGGCGGCGCCGGCCGAGGAAGAGAAGACCGAGTTCGCGGTGAGCCTGGTCGCGGCGGGGGACAAGATCAAGACCATCAAGGTCGTGCGTGAGGTCACGAGCCTCGGGCTCAAGGAGGCGAAGGATCTGGTCGATGGTGCCCCCGGCCTGCTGAAGGAGGGGGTCTCCAAGGATGAGGCCGCCAACATCAAGAAGAAGTTCGAGGAAGTGGGTGCCAAAGTGGAGATCAAGTAGCCATCGCCTCGAACGGGAATAGGGTTCTGTTTTCCAAAGTGCCTGCCTCCCACGGGCAGATCGAGACGTTTTCTATTGTCGCCGGAAGAACCGGCGAGGAGCTGGAATGAGTGAAGCGGTGGCAGTGTCTGCCGAGAGAAAGAACTTTTCGAAGATCCGCTCTTTCATGGATCTTCCGAATCTAATCGACGTTCAGCGCCGTTCCTACGAACGTTTTCTGCAAATGAACCTGCTCCCCGAGGAGCGGGAGGAATCCGGGCTCCAGGCGGTTTTCACGAGCGTCTTCCCGTTTGCCGATTTCCGCGGCGCCTGCGAGCTGCAGTTCGTCAAATACGCGATCGGCAACTGGGAGTGCAAGTGCGGCAGGTTGAAGGGTCTCGAGCACCTTCGGATGGACTGCCGATCGTGCGGCGCGCGTATCGTGACGGCGCACCCGCACGAAGAGGTCGTCGCCTGCACCAACTGCGGCGCCCAGAACCCGAACAAGGTGACGCTCTGCGACGTCTGCGGTAATCCCGTCGATCTGCAGATGAAGTACTCCGTGGCGGAGTGCCAGGAACGGGGCATGACGTATTCGGTTCCGCTCAAAGTCACCTTCCGCCTATTCGTCTACGACAAGGACCCGGACACGGGGGTCAAGACGATGCGCGACGCTAAGGAAGAGGAGGTCTTCTTCGGCGACATCCCGCTGATGACCGAGCATGGAACCTTCGTCATCAACGGCACGGAGCGCGTGATCGTCTCGCAGCTCCACCGCTCGCCGGGCGTCTTCTTCACGAAGGAATCGACGCACGGATACCTGGCCAAGATCATTCCGTATCGCGGCTCGTGGGTGGAATTCGAGTACGACCAGAAGGCGGTGCTCTTCGTCCGAATCGACCGGAAGCGCAAGTTCCCGGCAACGATCTTCCTTCGGGCCCTGGGCTTGGAGACCGACGAGGCGATCCTGCGGCAGTTCTACGCCGCCGTGCCGGCGCGCTTCGAACGAGGTCGTGCCTACCTGACGGTCGGTAAGGACGTCCTCAAGCAGGAGGAGATGCGCGACCGGTACGCCCGCGTCAAGCGGGAGACCAAGCTCATCTTCGCCGGCGTCAAGCTTTCCTCCGACGAGCAGAAGGAGATCGCGCGTAAAGGCTCCATCGAGCGCTCGGTCGACGAGTCGGCCATCGAGAAGGCCTGCTTCCTGGCGGATGTCGTGGACCTCTCGACCGGCGAGGTGCTGTTCGAGGCCGGCCAGGAGCTTGGGGCGGGGGCCGTCGAAGCGCTCAAGGAGCGCGGCATCAAGGAAGTAGAGATCTTCTTTCCGGACTGGGATCTCTCGAGCGACGTCCTCGTGAACACGATCCGTAAGGACACCCATAAGACGCGAAACGAGGCGATCCTCGAAATCTATCGCCGGCTTCGTCCGGGCGATCCGCCCACCTACGAGTCTGCCAAGAATCTGTTCGAAGGGATGTTCTTCGATCCGAAGAAGTACGACTTTTCGCGGGTCGGCCGCTTCAAGTTCAACATCAAGCTCGAGGCCGACTCTTCGGAGGACACGCGGACGCTCACACCGAACGACATCTTCCGCGTCGTCGGATATCTGCTGCGGTTGAAGCGCGACGTCGGCCGAACCGACGACATCGACAACCTCGGCAACCGCCGCGTTCGATCGGTCGGTGAGCTGCTCGAGAATCAGTTCCGGATCGGACTGGTGCGCATGGAGCGCGCCATCAAGGAGAAGATGTCCGTCCACCAGGACATCGACTCGGCGATGCCGCACGACCTGATCAACTCCAAGCCGGTGATCGCATCGATCAAGGAGTTCTTCGGCTCGTCGCAGCTTTCGCAGTTCATGGACCAGACGAATCCGCTCTCCGAGGTCACGCACAAGCGTCGCCTCTCGGCCCTTGGGCCGGGCGGCCTCTCGCGCGAGCGCGCCGGCTTCGAGGTGCGAGACGTCCATCCGACGCACTACGGCCGCGTCTGCCCGATCGAAACGCCGGAAGGTCCCAACATCGGCCTCATCTCGTCGCTCTCCTGTTATGCGCGAATCAACGACTTCGGCTTCATCGAGACCCCCTACAAGAAGGTCGAAAAGGGGCGCGTCATCGACCATTTCCAGGTCACACAGGTCGGCGACACCTCCTTCAAGCTCGGCCAGATCGTCGAGAAGAAGGAGCTCGAGGAGGAAAACGAGCGTGTTCGCCATAACCACCGGAAGGCGGCCGAAGCGCTGCCGTACGCGTTCTATCTCTCCGCCTGGGAGGAAGAGAACTTCGTCATCGCCCAGGCCAACGCCGAGACCGACCCCTCCGGACGCATCAAGGAGGACCGTGTCATCGCCCGCTTCAACGGCGAGTTCATCACGGCGGACCGGGACAAGGTGGACTACAAGGACATCTCGCCCAAGCAGCTGGTCTCCGTGGCCACGGCGCTGATTCCGTTTCTCGAGCATGACGACGCCAACCGCGCGTTGATGGGCTCGAACATGCAGCGTCAGGCCGTGCCGTTGCTCAAGGTGGAGTCCCCTCTGGTCGGGACCGGGCTGGAGTCGACCGTCGCGCGCGACTCGGGTGCCGTCGTCCTCGCCAAGCGCGGCGGCATCGTCGACCAGGTCGATTCGGAGCGCATCATCGTGCGCGTCGAAGGGGGGCCCGGCGATACCGTCGGCGGGGGCAAGGAGTTCGGCGCGGACATCTACCCGCTGACGAAGTTCCGGCGATCCAACCAGAACACGTGCATCAACCAGAAGCCGATCGTGCGCGAGGGCGCTCGGGTCGAGCGCGGCCAGGTTCTCGCCGACGGCCCCTGCACCTCAGAGGGCGAGCTCGCGCTCGGCCGCAACGTCCTCGTGGCGTTCATGCCCTGGCGCGGCTACAACTACGAGGACGCCATTCTCGTCTCGGAGCGCCTCGTGAAGGACGATTTCTTCACCTCGATCCACATTCAGGAGTTCGACATCGAGGCGCGCGACACCAAGCTCGGTCCCGAGGACATCACGCGTGACATTCCGAACGTGTCGGAAAACGCGCTGCGCGATCTCGACGAGTCCGGCATCATCCGCATCGGAGCGACGGTAAAGCCGGGCGACATTCTCGTCGGCAAGGTCACGCCCAAGGGGGAAACCCAGCTGACCCCCGAAGAGAAGCTCCTCCGGGCCATCTTCGGCGAGAAGGCCGGAGACGTGCGTGACGCCTCTCTCAAATGCCCGCCGGGCATCGAGGGCACGGTCGTCGACGTGAAGATCTTTTCCCGCAAAGGGATCGACAAGGACCTTCGGGCCCTCGCCATCGAGCAGGATCAGATCGCCAAGATCGAGAAGAACTCCAAGGACGAGATCCGCATCATCCGCGAGGAAGCCAACAAGAAGATCGGGGATCTGCTCGTGGGACGCATCGCGGCCGAGGAGATCAGCGACCGCGACGGGAATGAGATCGTCAAGAAGGGGAGCAAGTTCACCGCGGAGGGGGTGGCGCGCCTGACCCCGCAGCAGCTGAAGCGCCTGAAGCTGAAGGACGAAGAGATTGCCGACGAGATCCAGATGGTTCTCCGCCGGCAGGATTCACAGATCGAGGTCCTCAACCGCGTCAATGCCGAGCGCATCGAGCTGCTCCAGAAGGGGGATGAGCTCCCGCCCGGCGTCATCAAGATGGTCAAGGTCTACGTCGCCATGAAGCGCAAGCTCTCCGTCGGCGACAAGATGGCCGGCCGCCACGGCAACAAGGGGGTCATCTCCCGCATCCTGGCCGAGGCGGACATGCCATATCTGCCGGATGGCACTCCCATCGAGATCGTTCTGAATCCGCTGGGCGTCCCCTCGCGCATGAACGTCGGGCAGATCTTGGAAACCCATCTGGGGTGGGCCGCGCGGACGATCGGCTTGACCGTCGCGACGCCGGTCTTCGACGGCGCCACGGAGGGGGAGATCAAGAAACTCTTGAAGGACGCCAACCTGCCCAACTCCGGCAAGACGATGCTCTATGACGGAATGACCGGAGAGCCGTTCGAGCAGCAGGTGACCGTCGGCTACATCTACATGCTGAAGCTGTCGCACCTGGTGGACGACAAGATCCATGCCCGTTCGATCGGGCCCTACTCGCTCATCACGCAACAGCCTCTGGGCGGCAAGGCCCAGTTCGGGGGCCAGCGTTTCGGCGAGATGGAGGTCTGGGCCCTCGAGGCCTACGGCGCCTCCTATACCCTGCAGGAGCTCCTGACGGTCAAGTCGGACGATGTCGAGGGCCGCTCGCAGGCCTACGAGGCGATCGTCAAGGGGGAGGTTCCGGCCGAGCCGGGCCTGCCGGAGTCGTTCAACGTTCTGGTGCGCGAGCTGCAGTCGCTGTGTCTCGATGTGGAGCTGATCAAGCGATGAGCCGATTTTCTGGAATTCCGAACCGCCGCGCGTCGCGCCATTCTCACCATGGGATGGTGGACCGCGGCCGTTTGCTCTCGTCCGGCCGCGTCGAGCGGCCGCTAAGAAGGAGCGAATAACTTGGAAACGCTCGCCTTTGCCAACAGACCGACGACCCTGAAGGACTTCAACGCGATCAAGATCTCTCTGGCGTCGCCTGAGAAGATCCGGTCGTGGTCCTTCGGCGAGGTCACGAAGCCGGAGACCATCAACTACCGGACCTTCAAGCCGGAGCGCGATGGACTCTTCTGCGCGAAGATCTTCGGCCCGATCACCGACTGGGAGTGCCTCTGCGGAAAGTACAAGCGGATGAAGCATCGCGGCGTCGTTTGCGACAAGTGCGGCGTCGAGGTGACCAAGTCCAAGGTCCGCCGCGAACGGATGGGACACATCGAGCTGGCGTCGCCGGTCTCCCACGTCTGGTTTTTCAAGGGGCTACCCTCGCGGATCGGGCACCTGCTCGACATTTCGCTGCGCGACCTCGAACGGATCCTGTACTTCGAGTCGTACGTCGTCGTCGACCCCGGCGACACCGACTTGAAGGAGAAGGAGCTGCTGTCCGAGGAGCGTTATCGGCAGCTGCGCCAGGAGCTCGGCGACGTCTTCGTCGCCCGCATGGGCGCCGGAGCCATCAAGGAGCTGCTCCAGCGGGTCGATGTCGACATGCTCGCCGAAGAGCTTCGCATGATCATGAAGACCGAGACCTCGCAGATCAAGCGCCAGAAGGCCGCCAAGCGCCTCAAGGTCTGCGACGCCTTTCGCCGGTCGGGCCACCGGCCCGACTGGATGATCTTGGACGTGATCCCGGTCATTCCGCCGGAGCTGCGGCCCCTCGTGCCTCTCGACGGCGGCCGGTTCGCCACCTCGGACTTGAACGACCTCTACCGCCGCGTCATCAACCGGAACAACCGGTTGAAGAAGCTCCTCGAGCTGCGCGCGCCGGAGGTCATCGTCCGCAACGAAAAGCGCATGCTGCAGGAAGCCGTCGACGCGCTCTTCGACAACGGTCGCCGCGGCCGGGTGCTCAAGGGCTCGAACAACCGCCCGTTGAAGTCCCTCTCGGATACCCTCAAGGGCAAGCAGGGCCGCTTCCGCCAGAACCTGCTCGGCAAGCGCGTCGACTACTCGGGCCGTTCGGTCGTCGTGGTGGGCCCGGAGCTGAAGCTCCACCAGGCCGGCCTTCCGAAGAAGATGGCCGTCGAGCTGTTCAAGCCGTTCATCTACAACCGCCTCGAAAAGAAGGGTCTCGCGCAGACCATCAAGGCCGCCAAGGAGCTCGTCGAGTCCGGCGTCACGGAGGTCTGGGACGCGCTCGAGGAAGTCATCCGGGATCACGCCGTGCTCTTGAACCGCGCGCCGACGCTCCACCGTCTCGGCATCCAGGCGTTTCAGCCGGTCTTGGTCGAGGGCAAGGCGATCAAGATCCACCCGCTCGTGTGTCCGGCGTTCAACGCCGACTTCGACGGCGACCAGATGGCCGTTCACGTGCCGCTCTCGCCGAAGGCGCAGGTCGAGGCGGAGCTGTTGATGCTCTCCTCGAACAACATCCTGTCGCCCGCCTCGGGCCGGCCCCTCGCCGTACCTTCTCAGGACTTAGTCCTCGGCATCTACTACCTGACCAAGTCCCGCTCGAATACGAAGGGGGAGGGGCGCATCTTCTCCGACTTCGACGAGGTCATCCTCGCCTTCGAGCAGGGGGAGGCCACGACGCACACGCCGATCCGCGTGCGGTACTCGGGCAAGTACATCGACTTGACGACCCAGTACAACGATCAGGACATCTCGCATGCGGAGGTTCAGGACATCGAGCGGACACTGATCGACACGACCGTCGGGCGCGTGCTCTTCAACCGGGCCCTGCCGGACGTCGTCCCGTTCATCAACGGCAATCTGAAGAAGCGGGGCCTCACCGATTTCGTGAGCTATGTCTACCTGAACTTCGGCGAGAACATGACGGTTCAGATGCTCGACGACTTGAAGGACCTGGGATTCGCCGCGGCGACGCGCGCCGGCATCTCGATCGGCATCGACGACATGGTGATCCCGGCCAAGAAAGAGGATTATCTTCAGGCCGCCGACAGAGAGGTGCTGGAGGTCAACTCGCAGCGCAGCTCCGGCGTCATCACGGCCGGCGAGCGGCACAACAAGATCATCGACATCTGGCATCGGACGACCGAAGCCATCTCCGACGAGATGTTCCGGGAGATGAAGAAGTCCGACCAGGTTGGGAGCGAATTCAACCCCATCTACATCATGGCGGACTCCGGCGCCCGCGGCTCCAAGGAGCAGGTGCGCCAGCTCGCCGGGATGCGCGGACTGATGTCCAAGCCCTCGGGCGAGATCATCGAGACGCCGATCACAGCCAACTTTCGCGAAGGTCTGTCGGTGCTGCAGTACTTCATCTCGACCCACGGAGCCCGCAAGGGTCTCGCCGACACGGCGCTGAAGACGGCCGACTCGGGCTATCTCACGCGACGGCTCGTGGACGTCGCGCAGGACGTCATCGTCATCCGGGAAGACTGCGGAACCTCCGACGGCATCACGGTCTCCGCGATCATGGAGGGAGGCGACACGCTCGAGCCGCTTCGCGACCGCATCGTCGGCCGCGTCTGCCAGGAGGACATCTTCGACCCCCTCTCCGAAGAGAAGATCGTCGGCATCGGCGACGAGATCACCGAGGAGCTCGCCTCGCGGGTGCAGGAGGCGGGCATCGAACGGGTCAAGATCCGGTCGGTCTTGACATGCGAGACCAAGCGAGGAGTCTGCCGCCTCTGCTACGGGCGGATGCTCGCGACGGGAAAGATGGTCGAGATCGGCGAGGCGGTCGGGGTCATCGCGGCGCAGTCGATCGGCGAGCCCGGCACCCAGCTGACGATGCGGACGTTCCACTACGGCGGAACGGCGTCGCGCGTCACGGAGCAGTCCAAGCATGCCGCGAAGAATCCGGGCACCGTTCGTTTCCTCTCGATCGCAACCGTCCAGCGCAAGGACGGCAATCTCGTCGTCGTCAACCGCAACGGCAAGATCACGATCGTGGACAACAAGGGACGCGAGAAGGAGCGCTACTCGGTCGTCTACGGTTCGACGATCAAGGTCACCGAAGGCCAAGAGGTCGTGCCGGGCCAGGAGCTCGTTGAGTGGGATCCGTTCACGTCGGCGATCCTCACGGAGGTCGGCGGGACCGTGGAGTTCCGGGACATCATCGAAGGCGAGAACCTGCGTGAGGAGACCGACCGCGTCACGGGTCTCGCTCAGAACATCATCGTGGAAACGGTCGGCGCCGAGAAGCGCTCGCCGCAGGTGATCGTTCGTGGCGGTAAGTCCGGCGAGAGAAAGTATCTGCTCCCGATCGGCTCGCACCTGATGGTCGCCGACAAGCAGGAAGTCCACCCGGGAGACGTGCTGGCCAAGATCCCGCGCGAGACGACCAAGACCAAGGACATCACCGGCGGTCTCCCGCGCATCGTCGAGCTCTTCGAGGCGCGGCGTCCCAAGGATGCAGCCGTCATCACCGAGATCGATGGCGCGGCCTCGCACGGCCCGATCGCGAAAGGGATGCGGAAGGTCATCATCACGGGAGACGACGGCGAGACGCGGGAGTACCTCATCCCGCGCTACACCCACGTCAACGTGCAGGAGGGGGAGCGCGTGCGCGCCGGCGACCCGCTCATCGACGGGCCGATCAACCCGCACGACATCCTGGCGATTCTCGGAGAGAAGGAGCTGCAGCGTTACTTGGTCGACAAGATCCAGGAGGTCTACCGGTCGCAGAACGTCGCCATCAACGACAAGCACATCGAGGTCATCGTTCGGCAGATGATGCGCAGCGTGAAGATCGAGGAGGTCGGCGACACCGATTTCTTGATCGAGGAGCAGGTCGATCGTTTCCGCTTCGAGGACGAGAACGAGCGAGTCATCGGCGCCGAAGGCCAGCCGGCGATCGGCCGGCCGATGCTGCTTGGCATCACGAAGGCGTCGCTCTCGACGGACTCCTTCATCTCCGCGGCCTCGTTTCAGGAGACGACGCGCGTGCTCACCGAGGCCTCGATCTCGGGGAAAGTCGACAGCCTCCGGGGTTTGAAGGAGAACGTCATCGTCGGACGCTTGATCCCTGCCGGCACGGGCATGGAGTACTACCGCAACGTCGTTCTCGAGCGGGAAGAGATCCCGCAGGTCGAAGAGCCGGCTTTGGAGGACTTCTTGACCGATCCGGCCGAGGAGCTCGCCTTGGCCGAGGCCGATGCCGAGGTGGACGCTTCCGAAGAGGAGTAAGGCTTTCAACTCTCAGCCACCAGGGCCCCGAAGGGGGCCTTTTGTTGGTCTCGACGCCTCGTCCGACCGGAAGCCTCCGGCGGAAAGCTGGAAGCCGATCGCCGACAGCCGACAGCTCGCGCGGAGGGCAAGCAGCCTAAATCGAGAGGCGGGAGCCTCTTAGCCCTGAAAACCGCTTGACAGGGATACCCGCGGCGCGTACCATTCGCGGGTTTTTCCTCTGGACTCCGGCGAGTCGGTGGGACTGTCTCGCCGTGTCTGAGTAAAGCAGGTTTCAGGTCGATCTCGGGCCCTTCCACGGCTCCGGGGGGCTCGGGGAGACTTCAGGAGAGTCGATGCCGACAATTTCTCAACTCGTTCGAAAGGGTCGCGAGCGCCTCGCGGTCAAGACCGCCTCGCCGGCCCTCCAGCGGTCGCCGCAGAAGCGCGGCGTGTGCACGCGCGTCTATACGACGACCCCCAAGAAGCCGAACTCGGCGTTGCGCAAGGTCGCGCGCGTCCGCTTGACCAACGGCATCGAGGTGACGACCTACATCCCCGGCGTGGGCCACAATCTCCAGGAGCACTCGATCGTGATGATCCGCGGCGGGCGCGTGAAGGACCTGCCGGGGGTTCGCTACCATGTCATCCGCGGCACGCTTGACGCGGTCGGCGTGAGCAACCGCAAACAGGGGCGCTCCAAGTACGGTGCCAAGCGCCCCAAGGCCTAGGAAGCGAGATATGCCGAGACGTCGCGTCGTCGCCAAGCGAGAGATCCTGCCGGATCCGCTCTACAACTCCCAGCTCGTCACGAAGTTCATCAACTCCGTGATGACGCAGGGCAAGAAATCCGTCGCCGAGGGAATTCTCTACGGGGCGTTGAACCGCGTCGCCGAGAAGACGCAGGACGATCCGATGAAGGCCTTCAAGAAGGCGATCGAGAACGTCAAGCCCGCTCTCGAGGTCAAGTCCCGCCGCGTGGGAGGCTCGACCTACCAGGTTCCGGTCGAGGTGCGGCCGAACCGCCGGACTTCACTCGCGATCCGCTGGATCATCGAATACGCGACCCAGCGGGGTGAGAAGACGATGCGCGAGAAGCTCGCGGCTGAGTTCATGGACGCGGCGAACCTGCGCGGCGGCGCGGTGAAGAAGAAGGACGACACGCACAAGATGGCCGAGGCCAACAAGGCCTTCGCCCACTACCGCTGGTAACCGTCTATCACCAACTACCGACTACTGACTACCGACTACTGACTTTCTTATGCCGCGCACGCATCCACTCAAAGACACCCGCAACATCGGCATCATGGCGCATATCGATGCCGGGAAGACGACGACGACCGAGCGCATCCTCTTCTACACCGGGGTCAACTACAAGATCGGCGAGGTGCACGAAGGCACCGCCGTGATGGACTGGATGGAGCAGGAGCAGGAGCGTGGCATCACGATCACGTCCGCGGCGACGACCTGCTTCTGGCACGAGCACCGGATCAACATCATCGACACGCCCGGCCACGTGGACTTCACGGCCGAGGTCGAGCGCTCGCTGCGCGTGCTCGACGGCGCCGTCGCGGTGTTCGACGCGGTGGCCGGCGTCGAGCCGCAGTCCGAGACGGTGTGGCGCCAGGCGGACCACTACCGCGTCCCGCGTATCGCCTTCGTCAACAAGATGGACCGCATCGGCGCCGACTTCAAGCGCACGCTGTCGCAGATCGAGACGAAGCTGCAGGGGAATCCGGTCGCGATCCAGTTGCCGATCGGATCCGAAGACAAGTTCGCCGGCGTCATCG
>DASXTN010000253.1:0-4130 GCA_036505435.1 Thermoanaerobaculia bacterium
GACGATTCTCGGCGAGGCCGGGGTCAACATCGGCAGCTTCTCGCTCGCGCGCGGGAGCGGGTCGCGAGCCGCTGCCGTGATCACGGTGGATTCGGCGCCTCCGCCCGCGGTGCTCGAGCGGCTGCGCCGCGCTCCCGCCGTTGAAGAGGTCCGCGTGGTGAGCTGGTGAAGCGGACGCGCGTCGTCCTCCTCTTCGGCGGGAAATCCGCCGAGCGCGAGGTCTCGCGAATCTCGGCGCGCACCATCACTTCCGCGCTCGATCCAGCGAAATACGAGGTCATTCCGCTCGCCGTCGGCGAGGACGGCCGCTTCCTGCCCGCCGCAGACTCGGCCAGGCTTCTCGCATCGGGGCCTGTCCCCCATAAATTCCGTGAAGGCCGATCTTCCTCTTCCTCCGAAGCCCTCGTCCCGGTCGAGATCACGCCCGGCGTGGCCGACATCATCTTCCCCATCATTCACGGCACGAGCGGGGAGGACGGAGCGCTCCAGGGCTTTCTCGAGACTCTCGGTTTGCCTTATGTGGGCGCGGGCGTGACGGCCTCGGCGTTGGGAATGGACAAGGCGGTCTTCAAGGCGTTGCTGCGTGACGCTCGCATTCCGACGCCGCGCGGAATCACCCTCTCCTCCTCGCTCTCTCCGCGGGAGAGGGCCGGCGCGAGAGGAAACCTCGAGGCGATGGGTGTCTCCCTCCCCGTCTTCGTGAAGCCGTGTTGCGGCGGCTCGTCGGTGGGCGTCACCAAGGTCAAGACCTGGGAGGATCTCCCACCGGCGATCGAGCTCGCACTTCGCTACGACGAGCGCGTTCTGGTCGAAGAAGGGGTCGACGCGCGCGAGCTCGAGTGCGCCGTGCTCGGCAACGAGGACCCCCGCGCCTCGGTTCCGGGCGAGGTCGTGCCTGGCCACGAGTTCTACGATTACGACGACAAGTACCGGGACGACAAGGCTCGACTGCTGATCCCCGCGCCGGTCTCCCACGCGGTGGGCGAGCAGGCGCGCCGGCTGGCGGTCGAGGTCTTCCGTCTCTGCGGCGTGTCCGGCATGGCTCGGGTCGACTTTTTCCTGGAGCGCGGGAGCGAGCGCGTGCTCGTCAACGAGATGAACACGCTCCCCGGCTTCACGGCGATCTCGATGTATCCCAAGCTCTGGGAGGCGACTGGTCTTCCGCTGCGGGAGCTCTTGGACGAACTGATCCATCTCGCGTTGGAGCGAAAGGACCGGCGAAGCTGCCTACTCACCAAGCCGCCGGCGGAGCTGGCGTAGCGGACTGGGCGCCGGAGCTGGGCAGCCCGATGCCTACGTCGCGATGATCTCGTTCAAGCCGTCCACGACCCGCTGGAGCTCCTCCGGCAAGACATGCCCGATTCGCTTTGTCAGACCCTCAATGGAGAGCGTGCGGATTTGGCTCACCCTGACCCATGACGGCTTCGGCAGACGGGCGCTGGCGAGCTCGACGGTCAGCGGAAAGGCCGCCCGCTGTGGCTCGCCCGTGACGGCGGTGGCGATGACCGTTCCCGACCGATCGTTGAAGACCTCATGACTCAAGACCAGAACCGGCCGCCGGCCGGCTTGCTCTCGACCTTTGACGGGATCGAGCTCGGCCCAGTAGACGTCCCCCCTCAGTATTCGGGCCATTCCTCGAGGTCGTCGGAAGCACCCTCCTCGGCGACCGCCTGCTCGTAGGCCCGATCGAGCTTCGCGCACTCGCAGGCGAGCCGTGTGTGGTCGAGTCGGTCGATCTGAGCCTTGACCGCGAGCTGGATGGCGCGGCTGCGGCTCGGAAAACGACGCTCAGCCACCAGTCGGTCGATCCGCTGAAGCAGATCGGCGTCGATGGTGATCGCGACCTTCGCCGGTCCCCTTGGTATGACGCTCTATCATACGAGCGCCTTCGCGTCCGACATCCGCACCGGCGATGCCGGGAGGCGGTCGAGGACCGGAAGGCCGGCTCCGTCGAAGCGGCCGAAGGCCAGCACGCCGGTCGGACACATCTGGACGCAGGCCGAGCAGCGGACGCACTCGGGGTCCTCCATCGGCAGCCCCTTGTTGGCGAAGTTCATGATGTCGATCCCCTGGTGGCAGACCGAGGTACAGACGTTGCACGAGATGCACTTGGACTTCTCGGGAAAGATACGAAACTTCGAGAAGCGCGTGTAGACGTGCATCAGCGCCGCGAGCGGACAGGCGAAGCGGCACCAGACGCGGCCCGAGAACCAGAAGTACATCCCGACGCCGACGATGCCGGCGAGGAACATGTCGACGACGTGGTAATAGTTGAGCTCGATGCCGAGCGGGTGCCAGGAGGAGAGCAGCCCGTCGTAGAACTTTTGAGCGGCGCCGCCGATCCTCGTGTCCGGCCAACCCCACGACACAACGCGTCCGGCGAAGAGCAGCAGCGCCAGCGCCAGCGCGCCCTGTCCGACCATGTTCATGCGGTTCCAGAGGGGCCCGTGCGGCATCTTCTGGCGGTGCGCGTCGCCGAGCATCTCGGCCAGAGCGCCGCAGGAGCAGATCCAGCCGCAGTAGGCGCCCTTGCCCCAGCGCCGGATGATGAGCGGGATGATGACGAAGGTCTGCAGAAACGCGATGACCAGACACCAGACCATCGGCTTGGAGGAGAAAACGTTCCAGATGAAGAGCGGCCAGGCGAGAATCAAACCGAAGGCGCGCCAGTACTCGCGGCCGTGCCCGTAGTTCGCCGCTGGGAAGAGGTTGTCCCCGACGATCCTGCCGAACCCGGAGTCGAAGGCGCCGTTGTGGCCGAGATACGGCAGGATCAGGAACGGAAGCAGGAACAGCGGAATCCACTGAATCAGCGTCAACGTGATCGTCTGGAGCTTGACGTAAGGAGTCTTGCGCCGCCGGATCCGGCGGATGCCGAAGAGTAAGACCGCCGTGCAGTAGGCGAGGGAGTAATAGAACCCGGGATCCTTCAACGAGATCGTCAGCGTCCCCAGAGGCGTCGAAGGGTCCTTCGAGGCCGCCGCGATCGCGCTCCCCGCGCTCTCGATCCAGCCGGGCACGTTGTACGGAAAGAGATTGTGCTTCTGGAAGTAACTGGTTGACCGTGCCCCCCGCCTTCCAGTTGTAGAGAAAGACGCACAACAGAAAGAAAGCGATGAAGCCGGCCCAGGTCGACGCCTTCCACTCCCCGCGTATCGGGATGCCCGAGCGCCGAAAGAAGTCGAGCGGCGCCTCGCGTCCGAGCATCGTGAAGACGACGTCGTTCGCGAGCGTCGACTCATGGCCCGCGTCGTCCTCGAGCACGACGTGCTTCGGCTCGACCCGCATGACTTGCGTGCCGAGAGCCAGGCGCAGCGAGCCGGGATGCTTTTCATCCGTCGGGATGAAGGCCCCGGTGGCGGTCGTGACGCGCTCGGAGGAGGGATGCTCGACGCCGACCGCTGCCGAGGGATTCTTCTCGAGCATCCGGATCTTCTCGATGTTCTCGGGCTTGGGCCGCGAGAACTCCTTCTTGCGATAGGAAAGCGTGACATGCGCGCCGCTCGCTGCGAGCGCGATCGACGTCTCCAGGGCGGAGTCGCCGCCGCCCACAACCAGAACCTGCTGGCCCTTGAACTCCTTGGGGTCATAGAGGCGGTTGAAGACCTTGTCGAGGTCTTCGCCGGGAACGCCGAGCCTGCGGTGATTCCCGCTTCTCCCGATCGCGACGATGACGCGCCGCGCCTTGGTCACCGTCTTCTTGTCGCCGTGATGAGCAGGAGCGCGTTCCCCTTGTGTTCGATTCGCTCGATGCGCGCGGTCGTGACTTCCACACCCGCCTTCCGGCGCTCCTTCTCCAGGTCTTCGAGGAGGACTTCTTTGGGGTGCACTTCCGACCGGAACTGCAGCTCGCCGGCGGGCTTCATCCCGGTCGGATAGGTGTAGATCGGCTTGCCCTTCGGGAAGTTTGCGACCGTGGAGAAGATCTCGGCCGCCTCGAAGATCTGGAAGGAGAGACCCTCCTTCTTCGCCTCGATCGCGGCGGCGACACCCGAGACGCCGCCGCCGACGATGGCCAGATCCAGAACTCCGGGCGCGGAGCCGGTCTTCTCCCGGAAGTCGGGCTCGTTTCGGATCGCCTGGACGGCGCGCGCTCCGGTGTCCGACGAGAACTTCAAAAGCGGTATTCC
>DASXTN010000254.1:0-9221 GCA_036505435.1 Thermoanaerobaculia bacterium
GAGAATCGCAAAACCTATAATGTCCGTTTCGGCGATATTCGGCTGGCGCGATTGGACTTCGAGTGGCCGGAGCGCCGCGGCTAGGGGATTGTCCCCGGGGTCTGATCCCGAAGGGGTCAGATCCCGGCACAGGGAGTTAGAACGGTCCGATGAACATCGATCCGTCGGTGATCCGACAGGTTTCGCGGGAGAAAGACATCGACGCCGAGAAGATGTTCGGCGCGCTCGAGGAAGCCATGTCCTCGGCCGCGAGAAAGTTCTACCACGACCGGGCGATGGTCACGTTGATCGATCGGCAGACCGGCGACATGACGGTGTACTCGCCGCGAACGGTCGTCACCGAGCTCGACACCGAATCCGAGGAACCGCCTCCCCAGATCCTGCTCGACGAGGCCCAGGCTCTCGTCCAAAAGCACGGCACGCGCGGGGAAGTCCGCGTCCTGCGTCCCGGAGCCGAATCGGAGACGCCGACGGAAGTCGACGACGTGAGGCTGGGTGACGAAGTCCGCGTCTACCGCGAGACGGTCGGGCTCGGACGCATCGCGGCGCAGACCGCCAAGCAGGTCCTTTACCAGAAGGTCCGCGAAGCGGAGCGCGACAACATCTACAACGAGTACTACCCGAAGTTGGGCGAGCTCATGAGCGGAACGGTCAAGCGTTTCGAGCGTGGCGACATGATCGTCGACCTGGGGCGTACGGAGGCGATCATCCCGCGCGACCAGCAGTCGCGCGCCGAGCGTTACGGGCAGGGCGAACGGATCCGCTCCATCCTCTATGACGTGCACAAGAACCCCAAGGGGCCTCAACTCGTGCTCTCGCGGACCGATCCGAGGCTCTTGATCCGCCTCTTCGAGATGGAAGTGCCGGAGATTTACGACGGCACGGTCGTGATCAAAGGCGCCGTCCGGCAGCCGGGCGAGCGGGCGAAGGTTGCCGTGCGGTCGCGCGAGCGCGACGTGGACCCGGTCGGCGCGTGCGTCGGGATGCGGGGCAGCCGCGTCCAGTCGATCATGCGCGAGCTGCACGGCGAGAAGATCGACGTGATCCTCTACTCTGACGATCTGATCACCTTCGCGCAGAATGCCCTCGCTCCTGCGAAGATCACGCGGGTCTCCCCGATCCACCACGAGGACGGGTCGATGAGCCTCGATTGCGTCGTCGAAGACGATCAGCTCTCGCTCGCGATCGGCAAGAAGGGTCAAAACGTGCGGCTTGCCTCCGCGCTCATCGGTATGAAGATCGAGATCAAGGGCGAGACCGAGGTGAAGGGCGAGGTCGCCGAGGCGCTGACGCGCATGCTTCAGATGTCTCGTTTGAGGCAGCTGCCGGTCGTCGAGATCCCGGGAATCGGAGAGAAGACCGCCGAGAAGCTCGCCGAGGCGGGCGTCGGGTCACTCGCTGACCTGCTCGAGAAGAGCGCGACGGATCTTTCGGAGATCCCGGGCATCGGTCAAGCGACCGCGGAGAAGATTCTGGAATCGGCGCGCGCCGCGGAAGAAGAGGTCCGCAACCCGCAGCCCGTGGAGGCCGAGACCGAGGAAGAAGGCGAGATATCCGGCGAGGAAGAGACCGCAATTTCCGACGAGGAAGTCAGCGAAGTTGCCGGCGAGGAAGAGGGCGAGCCGTCTCAGCCGGCGGAAGAGACGATCGTTCGGGAGTAATCGAAGGCTGATGGCGAAGATCCGGGTAGAAGAGCTGGCGGCGCAGATGGGGGTGGGGGCGAAGGAAGTTCTCTTCCTGCTTCAGTCGATCGGTGTCGACGTCAAGTCGCCGCAGGCGGCGCTCGACGAGTCGACGGTCCTCGCGATCCTACAGGGCAAGACGCACGCGCCCAAACAGCTGATCGTCCGCGACACCGAATCGAAGGCGTTTCGGCCCCAGAAGAGCGCGCTCTCTCGGATCAAGATCGTCGAGAAGACCGCGGCGCCCGCCGCGTCCGTCCCCCCGGAGCCGGAGCCCGAGCCGACCCCGACCCGTCCCGTCGCCGCACCGGTTCCCGCCGAAGCGAAGCCGAAGGTCGTCGAGCCGGCGCGAACCGCCGTCGTTCCTTCCGAGCCCGAGGCCCAGCCAGTCAAGCCGGCGCTTCCCCGCAGGGTCGTTCTCCCGTCGCCACGTCCGCCCGCCGGCCGGTCCACGGCTCCCGCAGCGTCGGCCGGAGCGGCTCGCGCAGGCGCGCCCCGACCTGCCGGGCCCGCGCGGCCAATGGGTCCCGCGGCCGGGCCGTCGTCGCGGCCCGGGCCTTCGGTGTATCGGCCGACGCCGGGCGGCCCGGGAATGCGGCCGGCGGGAATGCCGCCGAGGCCGGGTGGTCCAGCCGCTCGTCCGGGCCCACCGGGAAGACCCATGGGGCCGGGGCGCGCCGCTCCCCCACCGCCCGTCGCCGATCGCGGAGGCGCCAAGCGCAAGAAAGAGGACGAGAAAGAGGCCAAGAAACCCGCGGCGAAGCGGGGAGCGAAGCCGAAGATCACGGTCGCCGACGAGGTCGACCTGCGCGAGTTCGTGGGCGCTTACGAAGAGGACACGTATTCGGACATTTCGCTGCCGCTGATCGAGAAGGGAGAAGGGGTCGAAGAGGCCGACATCGAGGCGGCACTGGAGCCCAAGCCGGTCTCGAAGTCCGCGCTGCGAAGGGCCGCGAAGTCCACGCGCGCGCACGATTCCGGCAAGCTCCTCGAGTTCAAGAAGCCGATGCCGACCGGACCGATCTTCCTGTCGGAGGGCGTTACGGTGAAGGAGCTGTCGGAGAAGCTCGGCGTCCTCGCGAAAGACATCCAGCGCCTGCTGATGTCGAAAGGCATCCTCGCGACCGTCAACCAGACGCTCGACGCTCCCACAGCGATCCAAATCGCGAAAGAGGTCGGAGTCGAGGCGGCGGTCGTCTCCTTTGAAGAAGAGCTCGAGCTCACTCGAAGCACGGCGGAAGGCGGTGAGACCGAGGCCGCTGCGACGATCGCGCGCTCTCCCCGCGCGCCCGTGGTGACAGTGATGGGTCACGTCGACCACGGAAAGACGTCCCTCCTGGACGCGATCCGGCAGACGAAAGTTGCGGAAGGAGAGGCCGGCGGGATCACCCAGCACATCGGCGCCTATCGCGCCGAGGTGCACGGCCGGCCGATCGTCTTCCTGGACACCCCGGGCCACGAAGCGTTCACCTCGATGCGCGCGCGGGGAGCGAAGGCCACCGACATCGTCGTGCTCGTCGTCGCTGCAGACGACGGCGTGATGCCGCAGACGATCGAGGCGATCGACCACGCACGCGCGGCCAAGGTTCCCATCGTCGTGGCGATCAACAAGATCGACAAGCCCAACGCGAACCCGGACCGTGTCCGCAAGGAGCTCGCCGACCACGGAGTGCTCCTCGAGGCGTGGGGAGGCGACGTGCCGTCCGCCGAGATCTCGGCGCTGAAGAAGCAAGGCATCGATCAGCTTCTCGAGCTGCTCCTGATCGTCGCGGACTTGCAGGAGCTCGCGGCGCCCATCGCCGAGGAGGCGCGCGGGGTCGTTCTCGAAGCCCGGCGTGAGGCCGGACGGGGAAACGTCGCGACCGTTCTCGTTCAGTCCGGGACTCTGAAAGTCGGCGACGTTTTCTTCGCGGGATCGGTATTCGGCCGCGTTCGATCCATGACGGACGACCGCAGCACGCGCCTGACCGAGGCTCTACCGGCGACTCCGGTCGAGGTCACCGGGTTCGAAGACCTTCCGCAAGCGGGCGACGCGTTTCAGGTCGTCTCCGACGAAGCGAAGGCGCGTTCGGTCGCTTCTTTTCGGCAGCTACGGGAACGCGAACAAGTGATGGCGGCCAGCCAGAAGCTGTCATTGGAGCAGCTCTTCAACAAGATTCAGGAGGGGCGCATCAAGGAGCTCCCGCTGATCGTCAAGACCGACGTCGCCGGATCGGCGGAGGTACTTTCCCAGGCGCTGAAGAATCTCTCGAACGAGAAGGTCAAAGTCTCACTCCTGCACGTCGGGGTCGGTGCGATCAACATCAACGACGTGTTGCTCGCCTCCGCTTCGGGGGCGATCATCGTCGGGTTCAACGTGCGGCCGGAGAAAAAGGCCGAAGTGGAAGCCGAGAAAAGTGGAGTCGAGATCCGTCTCCATACGGTCATCTACAACGTCACCGACGAGATCCGGAAGGCGATGGAGGGCCTGCTCGAGCCGACGTTGAAGGAGGTCGCGCGCGGGCGCGCCGAGGTGCGGGACACGTTCCGCGTGCCGAGATTCGGAGTCGTCGCGGGCTGCTACGTGACCGAAGGATCGGTCGCCCGCAATTCGCAGGTCCGTCTCCTTCGCGACAACCGCGTCGTATACGACGGAAAGATCGCATCTCTGCGGCGGTTCAAGGACGACGTTTCGGAGGTCAAACAGGGTTTCGAGTGCGGCATCGCGCTCGACCGTTATCAGGACGTCAAAGTCGGCGACGTGATCGAAGCCTACCAGGTGGAGAAGACCGCCGGGGTGATGGAGGCCTAGAGCCGGAAAACCGAAACGGAAAGACGAAAAACGAAAAGCTGGCCGTTTCCCGCCCGTTTCCCGTTTCCCGTTTTACGTTTCCCGATCAATGGTCCTCGCCTACGCTGTCTTCGACCTCCACCTGCCCGGCTGTCGCGGGCTGAAGGAAAAGCGGATGATCGTTCGGAGCCTGAAGGCGCGGCTACGAAACGAATTCGAGGTCTCCGCCGCCGAGGTCGGGGCGCAGGATCTGCTCGAACGTGCCGAGCTCGCCGTCGCGGCGGTCGGTCCGGACCAGGTACCGCTCGACGCGCTTCTGCAGAACATCCTCACTTTCGTCGAGCAGAATCTCGACGGGGAGCTCTTGAACTACAGAAATGAGTTCATTCATGTGTAGCCTTCGGTCTGTCATCCCGAGCGAAGCGAGGGATCTCTCTCCCGACTAGCGAGAGATTCCTCGGGCCGGCGGCCCTCGGAATGACAGGGAAGGAAGAGATGAAGAAGGAATCCCGCCGCAGCCAAAGAGTCGCCGACCTCGTCCGAGCGGAAATCTCCAATCTCCTCCTGATCGAGGCCCACGACCCCGATGTCAAATCGGTCACGATCACGGACGTCGAGATGCCGCCGGATTTGAGGTCCGCGCGGGTCTACTTCACGGCGCACGGCGACGAGGCAGCGCTGGCGCGGGCGGGCGAAGGGCTCGCGCGGGCGGCCGGGTACCTGCGCCGCGAGGTCGGGCGCCGCTGCGGGCTGCGTTACGCGCCCGAGCTCACTTTCGCACGCGATCGGTCTTACGAGACGGGGGCTCGAATTGAAGAACTTCTCTCCCAGGTCCTGCCGGAACCGGAAGAGGAGTCGTGAGAGCGTCCGACCCCTTCCGCCGGGGCGTTCTCTTCCTTATCGACAAGCCGGCGGGCTTGACCTCTCACGACGTCGTCGAGCGCGTGCGCCGGGCGGTCGCTCTTCCGCGCATCGGGCACAGCGGGACTCTCGACCCTATGGCCACCGGTCTCCTGCTTCTCTGCGCCGGGGAGGCTGCCCGCCTCCAGAGTTTCTTCACGCTCATGGACAAATCCTACGAGGGCGTGATCCGTCTCGGCCGCGCGACGACGACGTACGATCGCGAAGGGAAGGCAGTGGGTCCCGAGCGGGAATTCGCGAGGATCCGCCGCGAGGAGATCGACGCGGCCGCGAACGCGTTTCGCGGAGAGTTTCTCCAGTCTCCGCCCCCTTTTTCGGCGAAGAAATTCGGCGGACGCAAGTTCTACGAGATGGCGCGCAAGGGCGAGAGCGTTCCGGTCGTGCCGAAAAAGGTGCGCGTCAACGATCTCAGATTCGGCGAGCTGTCCGACGGGAAACTCCCGTTCTCGATCTCCTGCTCGTCAGGCACCTACATTCGCTCGATCGCGAGCGAGCTCGGCGAGAAGCTCGGATGCGGGGCGCATCTCGAATCGCTGCGGCGGACCCGCATCGGTGACTTTCACGTCAGGGATTCGATCCCGCTCGAGCGATTCGAGACGATGACTTCCGAGGAGCGCCTCGAGGCTCCGCACGCGGTCCCGCTTTCGCGGGTCCACTTCCCCTTCGAGCGGGTTCATCTGGCTTCGCTGGAAGCCTGGAAGATCCGAAAGGGGCAGTCGATTCCGGCTCGCGGGGTCGCGTCTAAGGAAGGCGACTGGGTCGCGCTCCTCGGGCCGTCCGACGAAATGGTCGCGCTCGGCCAGGTGACGCCGATCGGAAATCGAGGGATCGCGCTCATCCGGCCGAAGCTCGTTCTGGCGGAGTAGCCGCTGAACTGCTGCGGGTGCAGGTCCGCAGGACCTGTCCCCGCGACTTTCTCTGTATGGTAGGCTGTCCGTTTGTAAAAAAAGAGTGAGTTGAGTGAGTTTGGAGGACCAGTGAACGTTACCGAGCATCGATCCGAGAAGCCGAACATCGTTCGGCAGTATCGGACCCACGACGCCGACACGGGCTCGCCCGAAGTCCAGGTCGCGTTGTTGACCAATCGCATCGCTTATCTGACGGATCACTTCAAGACGAACGCGAAGGACCATCACTCGCGCCGCGGGCTCTTGAAGCTCGTCGGGCGCCGCCGTCGCCTGCTCGATTATTTGAAGGCCGAAGACCCGGAGCGTTACCACCGGCTGATCGAGCGGCTGGGCATCCGCAAGTAACCGACGCCCCGGCCGGTGCCGTCCCGCTCCCCTTTTCCGGCGGCGCGGCAGCGCGGCGCTTCCCTGATCCGCCCGATTCGGCTCCGCCGGCGTCATCGAGACAAAAAGGAAGAACCATGATCCACAAGACTTCGATCCCCATGGGGAGCCGATCGCTCGAAATCGAGATCGGAAAGCTCGCGAAGCAGGCCGACGGCGCCGCCGTCGTCCGGTTCGGCGATACGGTCGTTCTGGCGACGGCCGTGTTCGCGAAGGAGCCAAAGGAAGCGGCCGACTTCTTTCCGCTGACCGTCGACTACCGCGAGAACACGTACGCGGCCGGGAGGATCCCGGGCGGTTGGTTCAAACGCGAAGGACGGCCGACCGAGAAGGAGATCCTGACCTCACGCTTGATCGACCGGCCTCTCCGCCCCCTCTTTCCGAAAGGATTCACCCACGAGACTCAGGTCATCGCCTTTGTCCTTTCGGCGGACGGCCAGAACGATCCGGACGTCCTGGCGGTCAACGGGGCCTCGATCGCGCTGACTTGTTCGCTCGTCCCCTTCTACAACCCGATCGGCGCCGTCCGGGTCGGCTCGATCGACGGGCAGTTCGTCTTGAACCCGACGAACGCCGAGCGCGATCGTTCCGAGATCGACTTGGTACTCGCGGGAACCGAAGAAGCGGTCGTGATGGTGGAGGCCGGCGCCCGGGAAGTGTCCGAGAAGCGGATGCTCGACGCGATCCTCTTTGGTCACGACGCGATCCGCCGTATCGTCGCCGCCCAGAAGGAGCTGCAGACGCGCGCCGGGTACCAGAAGCCGGTCTGGGACGCTCCGGTCCCCTACTCCCCCGAGGTCCTGGAGGAAGTCCGGAGGGAGTGGGAGATCCCGATGCGGGCCGCGCTCACGATGAAGGGCAAGATCTCCTCCTATGCCGAGATCAAGGCATTGAAGAAGGCGGCGGTCGCCGTCATCCCGGAAGAGGAGGTGGACCGGCGCCAGCGAACCGCGCGCGCGATCGACGATCTCGTCAAAATCCTGACCCGCGAGATCATTCTGAACGAAGGGAAGCGCCTCGACGGCCGCGGGTTCGACGAAGTGCGGTCGATCACATGCGAGGTCGGTCTCCTTCCGCGTACTCACGGTTCCGCGCTCTTCACCCGCGGCGAGACGCAGGCGCTCGTCACGGCGACGCTTGGAACCTCCGACGACGCCCAGATCATCGAGGAGTACGAGGGGGAAAGCGAGCACACCTTCCTCCTCCACTACAACTTCCCGCCGTTCTCCGTCGGTGAGACGAAGTTCCTCCGCGGACCGTCGCGCCGGGACATCGGACACGGAAACCTCGCGCGACGCGCGCTCTCGACCGTCCTGCCGAGCGAGGAGTCCTTCCCCTACACGGTTCGCGTCGTCTCGGACATCCTGGAGTCGAACGGCTCCTCGTCGATGGCGACGGTCTGTGGGGGCACGCTCGCGCTCATGGATGCGGGCGTACCGATCAAGGCTCCGATCGCGGGGGTCGCGATGGGCCTCGTCGGCGACGGCGAACGTTACGCGATCCTGACCGACATCGCCGGCCAGGAGGACCACTACGGAGACATGGACTTCAAGGTGGCCGGATCGGTGGAAGGAATTACCGCCCTTCAAATGGACATCAAGATCAAGGGTCTTCCGCGTGCCGTCCTCGAGCAGGCGCTCGAGCAGGCGAGGGCAGGAAGGCTCCACGTGCTCGAGAGAATGTCCACGGCGCTCGAGCGCCCGCGGCCGAACATATCGCCGTACGCCCCGCGGATCTTCACCATGCAGATCCCGAGAGACCGCATCCGTGACGTCATCGGCTCGGGCGGCAAGACGATCCGCTCGATCATCGAAGAGACCGGCTGCAAGATCGACGTGGAGGACTCCGGAAAGGTCTCGATCGCCTCATCGGACGAGGCGGCGGCGCTCCGCGCGATCCAGATCATCGAAGGACTGACCCAGGAGCCGGAGATCGGGAAGATCTACACCGGCAAGGTCCGCCGAGTGGAACCGTACGGCGCCTTCGTCGAAATCCTCCCGGGGCAGGACGGGCTCGTTCACATCTCCGAGCTCGCTCCCTATCGGGTGCGCCAGACGACCGACGTGGTCAAGGAGGGCGACGAGGTCACCGTCAAGATCATCGCGGTCGACCCGACCGGCAAGATCAAGCTCTCGCGCAAGCAAGCACTCTCGAAGGAAGAGCTCGAGGCAGAAATGGCGATGGCGCCCGTCGGACCCGAAGAGGAGAACGGGCGTCGCCGGGAGGGCGAGCACCTCGGGCATCCCAACCGCGATAGGGGACATCGCGGCCCCCGGCGGTGACACCGGAAGGGGACATCCCATCGGGATAGAAAACTACTAAATTTCACGATTTCAGCTACTTATGCCGAATGCGGGTCCTTCGGGTTTCGGCACATCGCTTGCTCAAACAGCGGCGAGAGCCGGGAGGTGCTCGAAAGATGCGAAATCGGAAGCTCGAAATTCTCTCGCTGGCGGTTCTGACCGGGTTGCTCGTCCTCGGAGCCGCCGCGTGTCGGCAGAAGACGGAATCGATCACCACCGCGGCGACGACGCCTGCGGCAGGCACGGTCACCAC
>DASXTN010000255.1:0-3923 GCA_036505435.1 Thermoanaerobaculia bacterium
GAGTCGACGCGCCCGTCGACGTACGGTGAAGTGGCGACCGTTCTCCCTGAGGAAGAGATCGCGCGCGTCGTCCCGGTGATCGAAGGAATTCGCCGCGCGACCGATCGCCCGATCTCGATCGATACCCGCAAGGCGGCCGTCGCGCGTCGCGCGCTCGACGCGGGCGCGGACCTCGTGAACGACGTGTCGGCGCTCCGGTACGATCCGGCGATGCTCGCTGTCGTGGGCGAGGAGGAAGCCGGCCTGCTCCTCATGCACATGAAGGGGACCGACCCGCAAACGATGCAGGCCGATACCTCCTACGCGCATCCGGTGGCCGACATCGCCTCCGAGCTCGCCCTTGCGGTCGGGAGAGCGCTCGACGCGGGGATTGCCGCCGACCGAATCGCGATCGATCCCGGACTCGGATTCGGAAAGAGTCTCGAGGGAAACCTCGTCCTGCTCCGCCACATCGGCGCCTTCCGTTCGCTCGGCTTTCCCGTCGCGGTCGGCGCTTCCCGCAAAGGGTTCGTGCGCCGCTTCTCGGGAGTTTCCGAGAACGCTTCCGTGGCCGAGCGCCTGCCCGGCTCGCTCGCGACGCTGGCCGCCGCGCGCGCGGGAGGGGCGGCGATCGTGCGCGTGCACGACGTCGAAGAGTCGCTCCGATTCCTGCGGATGCTTGCAGCGATCGAGATGCCAGAAGTGCTGCAGCCGGCCGGGGTCGTTCGGTGATCGACGCCTTTTCGGCGCGCTTCGGCGCGCCGGGCAGCTTCTCCTTTACCTGGCGCGACGCCGTCGACATCTTGATCGTGGCGTTCGTCGTCTACTTCCTGCTGCGGTTGATTCGGGGAACGCGCGCCGTACAGATGGTCTTCGGCCTGATCGCCGTGCTCGTCGTCTACTGGATCTCGGTCCTCCTGAAGCTCGTGGCCCTGCGCTCTCTGTTGACCGCGCTGATCTTCTATCTCCCCTTCGCGATCATCGTTTTGTTCGCTTCGGAGCTGCGCCGCGCCCTCGCCGCGTTCGGCCGAACGCCGTTCTTCGCGCTGTTCTCCGGGTACCATGCCGAGGAGACCGTCTCCGACCTCGTCCTCGCGGCGACGTCGCTCTCGACTCGCCGAATCGGTGCGCTGATCGTCCTCGAGCGGCGGGAGGGGCTGAAGACGTACATCGAGAACGGCGTGCCTGTCGATGCAGCCATCTCCTACGACCTTCTCGTGAACCTGTTCGCGCCGGGGACGCCGCTCCACGACGGCGCGGTCATCGTCTCCCGCGAAAGGATCGCGGCGGCAGCGTGCTTCCTCCCTCTCTCGCTCAAGGAGGGTCTCTCGAAGCGGTTCGGTACCCGGCATCGCGCGGCGATGGGCGTGACGGAGGAGACGGACGCTCTCGCGATCGTCGTTTCGGAAGAGCGCGGCACGATCTCCCTGGCGAGCGACGGCCAGTTGATCGAGGATCTCGACGGCAAGTCGCTGCGCGACCTACTGTATCGCGAATTCGCGGCGAGCGCCTGAGCCGGATATCCGAGATGCCGCGCCGCCACTTTTTCTTCCGCAACCTCGGCCTGAAGCTCCTCGCCCTCGCGATCGCGCTTCTCGCCTGGTTCGCCCTTTCGGGCCAGCGCCGCGAGCGAATCTCGGAGAGGAGCTACCGCATTCCCCTCTCGCTGGTGAACGTACCCCGTAAAACGATGGTCGCCTCCCCCCTGCCGGGCGCGGTGGACGTCCGTGTGCGGGGACCGTTCACGGCGCTGCGACAGCTCGAACCGGAGAGGCTGGAGGCGGTCATCGACCTGCTGGACGCGCGCCCGGGCGAGAGGACTCACCGCTTCGAGCCGGAAGACATCAACGTGCCGCCGGAAGTGGAAGTCCTCGCAATCTCTCCCGGTGAAGTTCGAGTGGTCCTCGACCGGATCGCCGAGCGGCTCCTCCCGATCGTGCCGGCCCTCTCCGGCGAGACGGCCGCGGGGTCGCAGGTCGTTGACGTGACCGTCGATCCTCGGATCGCGCGTGTCGTCGGACCGGCGACCGCTCTTCAGAGCATGACGGGCGTTTCGACCGAGCCAGTCTCGCTCGCCAATCGCTCCGCCACTTTTTCGGCGACGACGACGGCGCTCCCGAACGTTCCCGGGGTGCGCGTACGGGAAGGCCAGATCGTGCACGTGACCGTGCGCATCGGACCGGCCCCGAGCCGCACCCCGACCGCGGGCGGACGAGCCTCCGGTCCGTGAAGCTCTTCGGAACCGACGGGCTTCGCGGTCGCTCGGGAGAGTTCCCTCTCGATCGGGAGTCGCTTCGGAAGGTCGGGCGGGAAGTCGGCGCGAGCGTGCTCGGTGAAGGAGGCCGTCGAGCGGTCCTCGGAGGCGATACGCGGGAGTCCACGCCGGCGATGGCGGGCGAGCTCGCCGCGGGCCTCACGGAGGCGGGATGCAGCGTCGCGTTCGCGGGGATCGTTCCGACACCCGCCGTGGCCGAGCTCGTGCTCGCCCTGGATGTCGGCGCCGGAATCTCCGTCTCCGCATCGCACAACCCCTACGAGGACAACGGTGTGAAGGTCTTCGGCTCCGACGGGCGCAAGTGGCCGGACGAGAAAGAGGAGGCGCTCGAGCAGAAGCTCTTGGCAGGGCGACACCCTCACCCCGGCCCTCTCCCGGGGGGAGAGGGAGAAAGAGGTACGGGTGCTGCCCCTCCACCTCCGGTCGATCCCACGCTCGCCGAGACGTACCTTTCGCGTCTCCTGTCCCGCCTTCCCGCGCGCTTCCCCGACCTTCCCGCGTTAGTCGACGCGGGAAACGGCGCCGCGTATCGGCTGGGTCCCGAGGCGCTCTCGAGGGCCGGTTGCCGCGTCACGTCGATGGCCGACCGTCCGGACGGCCGCAACATCAACGCGGGCTGCGGAGCGCTTCACCCCGAGGCGATGGCACGCGAGACCCGCGCAACCGGCGCCGCCCTGGGCGTCGCTCTCGACGGCGACGCGGATCGGGCGATCTTCGCCGACGAGACGGGACGACTTCTCGACGGAGACGACGTCCTGTGGATCGTTGCGCTCCGCTGGAAGGCGGAGGGACGGCTTTCGGAAGGCGGGGTGGTCGGAACGGTGATGTCGAACTTCGGGCTCGAGGCGGCGCTCGCGCACGAGGGGATCGCGTTCCATCGCGCGGCCGTCGGCGACCGCAGCGTGGCGCGGCTCATGGAGGAGACCGGGTCCATCCTCGGCGGAGAGACGTCGGGTCACATCCTGTTCGCGCCGCTTTCTCCCGCGGGGGATGGGATCCAGACCGCTCTCGTCGTCGCCGGAGTCCTGTCGGCGACCGGAAAGCCCCTCTCGCGCCTCGCGACGCTCGAGAAGAGCCCGCAGGCTCTTCGAAACGTGCGCGTCACGCGCCGGGAGCCGATCGAGAAGGCGCCCGAGCTCTTCCGGGCCATCGCCCGGGCGAAAGCAACCCTGGACGGCCGCGGCCGGGTCTTCCTGCGCTACTCGGGAACCGAACCTCTTCTGAGAATTCTCGTGGAGGGCACGGACGAGAGGGAGGTCCGCGAGATCGCGGAACAGCTCGAAGAGGCCGCCCGAACGGCGCTCGCCGCTCCCTGAAGCATCACCTTTCGATCTCCGGACCGGGCTCCCCCGTCACGTTCGGCTCCTGAAAGACCAGTCCGGTCGCCGCGATCGGCAAGAGCGCAGTGTGATTACGCTCTCCGATGTCGATCCGGACCTCGTAATAGCCATGCGGCGAGACCGCCAGGAGCCGGGCCGGCTTGTTCTTCAACTCCAGGATCGGGCAGAAGACGACGACCCGCGCGGGCAGTTCCACTGCTATCCCCCTCCTTCCACGATCTCCAGCAGCTCGTCCCAGGTGACGGTTCGAACGCCGAGCAGCCGGGCTTTCTCGAGCTTCGAACCGGCCGCTTCGCCGGCGACGACGTAGTCGGTCTTTCGTGAGACCG
>DASXTN010000256.1:0-3878 GCA_036505435.1 Thermoanaerobaculia bacterium
CGTCACGAGGTCGCGCAACGCTTCGAGGCCGCGCTTCCTCGAATTGGGAGCGAGGTGCCCGATGTCGACGTACATCAGGAAGTGGCGAGGGACGTAGGCCTCGCTGCCCTGGCGGTACGCCGCGAGCACCTGATCGGGCGAAGCGGTGGCGAGGTCGGGCGCGTGGATCGTCCCCTCGTCCACCCGGGCGAAGTAGTCGATCGGGACGGTCTTGCCTCCCAGACGGACCGTGAAGTCTTCGCGCTTCAAATCGGGAATCGGGCGGCCGCTCCGATCGGTGACGACGACGTCGAGATCCATGACCCGGACCTCGACCTCTTCCGTGAACGTCGGCGGCCTCTCCTGTGCGGAGGCGAGCACCGGAGAAAGGGAGAGAGCGACCGAGAGAAAGATTCGAGTGGCCTGTTTCATCTTCGCGTTTCCTCGCTTCTGCAAACGCAGAGGAAGGTCGGCCGATTCCTCGACTCGGTCCTCGGAAATGAACGTTTGCTTAACGGCGGGGAGCGGCCGCGCGGGCCTCGGTCGCAGGAAGCGACAGAAAATGGAACAGCCGGTTGACTTCCTCCGCGGTCGCCCGAGCATCGCGGGCCGAGACCTCGGCCGCGGGAAGCGGTCCGAGCGCGCATTCCGGGAGCGTTGCCCGCGCCGCTCGGACGAGAGCGGCGGCGGGGCGCTCGTTCGTGCCGTCGTCCGTCAAAACCACCTCGAGATCCGCGGGCAGGCTCCACCCTTCGGCGCGGAGCCGGCCCACGAGCGGCCGGTAGATTTCGATCATCGCTGCCCGGAAGCGGCCCGGAGGAAGCTCCATCTCCTCGACCGCCGCGAGGAGGTCGGCGTAAGGCAGGGTATGGAGGAGGCCGAGCGAGTACGCCCGTTCCGGTGAGATACCGAACTCGGGCGCGCGCCGCGAGGCGGCGACAGCGGCCGCGACGCTCGCGCGGCGGACCGCCTGTCCGGCACGGTCCTCCTGCGGAACTCGAGGGAAATCCGAGTCGGCGAGGCGATGGACCAGCGCCGTGACGGGCCCCGGTCCCAATCGATTGATCGCCTCGGCCGCGGTTGCCACGGAGCGCCGGCGGTTTACGACGAGGCTGTTCGCGAGAACGAGCAGGTCGAGTGTCAAGAACGGATCGAGCGCCGCGATCGGTCCGATCGCCGTCGGCTCGAGGGTCTTGCGTCTCAAGAGCTCCCGAAGGAGGACCGCGGAGTCTTCGTGCACGGGCCGCAGCGACTCGATGCGGCCCAGCCGGCGGCGGAGACCATCCGCGAACGCGCGCAGCTGACCGAACCGGCTTCGCCCGCCCTGCGGGTCGAGGGGGTCGCCCGCGCGTTCGACCACGTCCCAGAACCTTCGGTCGAGCTCGTCGCGTTCGAAGAGCGCTCCGCGAAATCCGGTCGGGGCGGGCCGCCGAGGGTGCCGGCGCGCGTCGTCGATCCTCTTGACCGCCTGAAAGGCCAGCGCCTGCGGCCGCAACTGCAGCCGGATGCGCAGAATCTTCTCCACGGCGAAGTAGGGGTCGTACCGGAAGACGGCGTCGCGCCATTCGAAAACCTCGAAGAGCAGCCGGCGCGCGAGCTCTTCGACCCGTCGCGACAGTCCCAACAGCGTGTCGTGACGGCCGTCGAGAATGAGCCGGGTGAGGTTCGTCCCGGACGTGAAGTTGTGAGCGAGCAGCGCATGAAGTGTGGCGACCGGAATCGCTCCCGTTCGGCTCAGGAAGACACCGAGCCGATCTCGAGGCTCCGATCCGGAGACGTAGGCGATCTGCCCGTCTTTCCAGTCGACCACGCGGCGATGCCGGCCGCGCATCACGGTCAAACGCCCGGAGCGCCGGTTCAGCTCCATCCACTGGAGCAGATCGGCGAAGCCGAACGTGGAGAGCTGTCCCTCGAAGGGGGGGATCACGCCGCGAATTGTAGAGCGCCGCGATCGGGTGTCCGCGAGTGGTGGCTGCCGCCGGCGGATCACCCGGTGTGCCACAATCGAGCCGTGAAGGAGAAACCGGCGCCCCCGCCGGTCGATCTTGGGCGGCCGGAGCGTCAAAGAGACCCGCCTCCGGCCGCAGAAACGAGCTCCGGCGTTCCCGTCCGTCCCTTCTACGGCGCGGGTCCCCCCCCCGCTCCCGGCGAGTTCCCCTTCACCCGGGGCATCAGCCCGGAGCTGTATCGATCGCGCCTCTGGACGATGCGCCAGTACGCGGGATACGGGTCGGCGCGCGAGTCGAATCGGCGTTATCGGTATTTGCTCGAGCAGGGGCAGACGGGACTCTCGGTCGCCTTCGATCTTCCGACGCAGATGGGTTACGACTCCGATGACCCGCTCGCGCGCGGGGAGGTGGGGAAGGCGGGCGTCGCGATCTCGACGATCGAAGACATGCGCCTGCTCACGGAGGGTCTCCCTCTCGACCGCGTGTCGGTCTCGATGACGATCAACTCGACCGCCGCCATTCTGCTCGCGCTCCTGCTGTCCGTGGCCCGCGAGCGCGGCATCCCGTGGGAGGAACTGGCCGGCACCGTTCAGAACGACCTCTTGAAGGAGTACGCGGCGCGGGGGACTTACGTGTTTCCTCCGCGCCCGTCGCTCAAGATCGCGACGGACATTTTCGAGTTCTGCGGCCGCGAGGTGCCGCGGTGGAACACGATCTCGATCTCCGGGTACCACATTCGCGAAGCTGGCTCCACGGCCGTCCAGGAGGTCGCCTTCACGCTCGCCAACGGCATCGCGTACGTCGAGGCAGCCGTCGCCCGTGGACTCGCGGTCGATTCATTTGCGCCGCGGATCTCGTTTTTCTTCAACGCGCACTCGAACTTCTTCGAAGAAATCGCGAAATTCCGCGCCGCCCGATCGCTTTGGGCCGAGATCATGCGCGATCGCTTCGGCGCGAAGGATCCGCGCTCCTGGCGGATGAGATTCCACACGCAGACCGCTGGTTCGACCCTGACCGCGCAGCAGCCCGACGTCAACGTCGTACGCGTCGCGTTGCAGGCGCTTTCGGCGGTTCTCGGCGGCACCCAGTCGCTGCACACGAACGCCGCGGACGAGGCGCTCGCCCTTCCCACCGAGCGGGCGGCCAGGCTGGCGCTCCGAACTCAACAGGTGATCGCGTTCGAAACGGGCGTCGGCGACGTCGTGGACCCGCTCGGAGGTTCGGCTCTCGTCGAGCAGTGGACGGAGGAGATGCGGGCGCGTGCCCGAGAGCTCATCCAAAAGATCGACTCCCTGGGCGGGTCGGTCGCGGCGATCGAGCAGGGTTGGGTACAGCGCGAGATCGAAGAAGCCGCTTATCGAGCGCAGCGCGAAGTCGAGGAGCGCCGCCGGATCGTCGTCGGCGTGAACGCCTTTCGAGAGGAACAGGGCACGGCGCCTCCCATGCTGACCGTCGATCCCGAAATCGAGCGCGATCAGATCGACCGTCTGCGCGCGTTTCGGTCGGCGCGTGACGGGAGAGCGTCGTCGTCGTCGTTGTCGGCCCTCGAAAGCGAGGCCCGCGAGAACCGCAACCTGATGCCGGCGCTCATCGCCGCGGTGGGAGCCAAGGCTACTCTCGGTGAGATCGTCTCACGCTTGAAGGTCGTCTACGGGGAGCACCGTCCGGGGACTCAGGCGGTGTAAGAAGGCCGTTAAGTGCAAGCGCCAAAAGCCCTTGTCGATGTGGAAAAAAATTGAACGCTCCACGACGACAGGGCGACCGTCCGGCGAAATCCCGACATAACCCTTTAAGTCCTTGATGCGAAATCGGTTCCCGGCTCGCACAGGAGTCGGTGCAAACCGGACAGGGACCGCGTTGTGTCGCGCTTTTCGAGAGCTTTCCACAGAGATTTCGACAGCCTTTTCCACCGCTGCTTCGGAAAACTGATTTGGCGCCGTCTTTTCGCGG
>DASXTN010000257.1:0-3282 GCA_036505435.1 Thermoanaerobaculia bacterium
CGAGCGGGCACGCCGCGGCATCGAGAGCTCGTCGGTGTCCTCCTCGTCGGCGCGGCGGCGCTGCGACGGCCGGCCGGAGTCCGGGGCGGGGAAACGGGCGTCGAAGAGCTTCTTGACCGCCGTCGCGATCAACTTCTTCGCAATGACCTCGGCTCCCTGCTGCTCTCCCTCGTAGACCATCTCGACTTTTCCGGTGATGGCCGGCAGACAGGCGGGGAGATCGCAGAGGCGCGGAAACACGTGGCGCTCACCGTGGACGAGGCCTCGCCGCTCGAGGTTCGAGGCGAGGATCTCGACGGCCGAGATCGGCATGCGCGCCGAGACCCCCGAAGACTGGTCGACGAACTCGCTCGCTCGCGCGGCGAACGCGATCTCCTCGACCAGCTCGCGGAAGAACTCCGGGATCTCGACTGACGGCGTGGGTTCCCGTTCGAGCCAGGCTTCTTGAGCCGTGATCTGCGCGGCCGTCTTCACGTCGTCGGGGTAGTGGGTCAGGATCTGGGACGAGATTCGATCCTTCAAGGGCGTGATGATGTTGCCGCGGTTGGTGTAGTCCTCCGGGTTCGCCGAGAACACGAGCAGAATATCGAGAGGAATCCGCACCGGGAACCCTCGGATCTGGAGGTCCCTCTCCTCGAGGATGTTCAAGAGTCCGACCTGAATGCGGGGTTGGAGGTCCGGCAGCTCGTTGATCGCGAAGATTCCGCGGTTCGTCCGCGGAATGATCCCGAAGTGGATGACCTCCTCGTCGGAGTAGGAACGCCGTTCGGTCGCCGCCTTGATCGGATCCACGTCGCCGATCAGGTCCGCGATCGTGACGTCCGGAGTCGCGAGCTTCTCGCGATAGCGCTCTTCCCGGGGAATCCACGCGAGCGGCGTGTCGTCGCCGCGCTCGGCGAGTATGCGCCGGCCGTATTTGGTGATCGGGCGAAAGGGATCTTCGTTCAGGTCGCTGCCGGCGATCGCCGGGATCTCCGGATCGAGAAGACCGATCAGGAGCCGCAAAAGCCGCGTCTTGGCCTGGCCGCGCAGGCCGAGCAGAAGGAAATCGTGCTTGGAGAGGATCGCGTTGTGAAGTGCCGGTAGGACCGTGCGCTCGTAGCCATAGATCCCCTCGAAGGGGTTCTCTCCACGCGCAAGGGCCCGCCTGAGGTTCTCGCGCAGCTCCTCCTTGACGCCGCGCGGCCGGTATCCGCTCCGTACCAGCTCGCCGAGCGTCGCCGCTCGCGACACGGCGCTCACCGGCAGGCTACCAGCCCGCGTTCCGGGACTCTCATCCGGGAACGATCAGGGGAACATCGTCGGCGATTCGAAACGGGGGTGCGGAGGACCGTCCGGCGAGCTTCGCGGCGCGGCGGGCGAGCTCCTCGACCTTCGCCCGCTGAAATCCGACGACTGCCTCGTGAATTCGTCCGTCCGCGCGCACCAGGAAGAAGGTCGGCACGTTCGTGAGACCGAGCGCGGACGAAGCTTTCCACGGTGAAGGATCGTAGAGCGTTTCGATCTGGATGCCCAGACGATCGTTGAACTCCTTCGTCTCCGACCGTTCGTCCTGGGAGACCGCGAAGGTCGCGAGCCCTCCCTCGCCGATCCGGCGGATGCGTTCGAAGTACGGCCACGCGAGCTCCGAAGTCGGACACGTCGTCTTGAAGAAGCCGTAGAGCGTCTCCGCTCCCAGGGGAACGAAGCGGTCGCCGGACTCCGTTTCGAGGTCGATCTCGGGAAACACTCGCCCAGGTTCGAGGGCCGCCAAAAAACCTCCCGCTCCGATCCGCCGGAGCCGTCTGTCCTTCCGACCCGATTATAGACTTCGCGCGCGGATCGCGAACGGAGCCGACGAAGAGGAGAAATGGCGGCGAAGAAACCGCGGAAGCTCTCACGGCGCGAGCTCGTCAGAGACGCGGGAGCGGCGCTCGCCATCGGAGCTCTTCCCTCTCTCGCGTGCGGACGGCGGAGGAAACAACCCGCGCCGCGCCCGAGGACACTGAAGATCCTTCAGTGGAGCCACTTCATTCCCGCGTACGACCGTTGGTTCGACGGCGTGTACACCAGGGAGTGGGGAGAGAAGAACAACACGGTCGTGACGGTCGACCATATGGCTTCGACCGAGGTAGCGGCACGGGGAGCGGCCGAGGCGGCCGCTCGCAAGGGGCACGACCTGTTCCTCTTTCTCTCGCCGCCAGCCGCGTACGAGGCTCAGGTGATCGACCATCGCGAGGTCATCGAGGCCGTGGAGAAGAAGCACGGCAAGATGATCCCGCTCGCCGAGCGGTCGACCCACAACCCGAAGACCGGGAAGTACTACGCATTTTCCGACTCCTACGCCCCCGATCCGGGCAACTACCGCATCGACCTCTGGGAGAAAGTCGGATATCCGAAGGGACCCGACACCTGGGAGGACTTGCGGATCGGCGGACGGCAGATCAAGGAGAAGTTCGGAAACCCCGTCGGCATCGGCCTTTCGCAGGAGATCGACTCGAACATGGCGCTCCGCGCGGTCCTCTGGTCGTTCGGCGGCGCCGAGCAGGACGAGCAGGGCCGCGTCGCGATCAACTCGAAGGAGACGATCGAGGCTCTCAAATATGTCCGAGCCCTCTACAAGGAGGCGATGACTCCGGAGGTGTTCACCTGGGATCCTTCGTCGAACAATCGGATGATCCTCTCGGGTCGCGCGTCTTTCATCTGCAACGCGATCTCGGTCACGCGAACCGCCGAGAGGGAGAACCCGGAAATGTCGAGGAAAATCGGTCTCACTCCGGCGCTCGAGGGCCCGGTTCGCCGCATCGCCGCCGAGCACGTGATGAACTGCTACGTCATCTGGAACTTCGCGGAGAACCCGGACGGAGCCCGACAGTTCCTGGTGGACCTCGTCGATCACTTCTCCGACGTGTTCCGGGAGGGGGATTCCTACAACTTTCCGTGCTTTCCCGGGTCGCTGCCGGACCTCCAGCAGCGCATCGCGAAGGACTCGAAGGCGGACCCCCCGGACAAGTACCGGGTTCTCGGCACCGTCCTCGACTGGGCCACCAACATCGGCTTCCCCGGCTACGCCACGGGGGCTATCGACGAAGTGTTCAATACTTTCGTGATCCCGACGATGTTCGCGCGTGTCGCGCGGGGGGAGGCCACCCCGGAGGGGGCCGCCCGCGAGGCCGAACGACAGATCGCTCGGATTTTCGATCGATGGAATCGCGCTGGATGAGCAGGCGCCGCGCATAGAATTCCCCCGTGGCCGTTCTCGACACTTTCGGGCGCCCGCTCCGGAATCTTCGGATATCGGTG
>DASXTN010000258.1:0-1702 GCA_036505435.1 Thermoanaerobaculia bacterium
ATCCTTTCGCTCATGCAGATGGCGAAGATCTCGGCGGCGCTCGCGCGGCTGTCAGAAGCGCGCATCCCCTTCCTCTCGGTCATGGCCGACCCCACGACCGGAGGAGTCACGGCTTCCTATGCGATGTTGGGCGATCTGAACGTCGCGGAGCCAAACGCCTTGATCGGGTTCGCCGGCCCGCGTGTGATCGAGCAGACGATCCGGCAGACGCTTCCCGAGGGGTTCCAGCGCTCGGAATTCCTCCTCGAGCACGGCTTTCTCGACTTCGTCGTGGACCGCTCCCAGATGAAGGAGACGCTGGTGCGCTGTCTGCAGCTGCTGTGGCGCGCGGCCTGAACCCGGAAAACGGAAAACGGGAAACGACCATCGCGACGAAGCCGGGCGCACCTCCTTCCTTTCGTTTTCCTCATCCCGTCTCCCGTTTACCAGCTCTCTCACGCTTGGAGTCCCTCGCCCCTCAGGGCATGAAGCTCGGTCTCGCGGCAATCGATGCGCTCTGCGAGCGGCTTGGCCGGCCTGAGCGCGCGACGCCGGCAGTGCTGGTCGCAGGGACCAACGGAAAGGGCTCGGTCGCCGCCGCTCTCTCCTCGATCGCGAAGGCGGCGGGCGTGCGCGCCGGTCTCTACACATCGCCGCACCTGAACCGCGTCGGCGAGCGCATCCGCATCGGCGAAGTGGATCTCTCCGACGAAGACCTCGACGCCGTCCTCGAGCCGGTGTTCCGTGCCGCGGATCACGCCCCGGAGATTCCAGCCACCTACTTCGAGGCATTGACTGCCGCCGCATTCGTCGCGTTCGACAAGTGGCGTCTGGAGCTCGCGATCCTGGAGGTCGGGCTGGGCGGACGGTTCGACGCGACGAACATCGCGCCGGCGATATTCTCGATCGTGACGTCGATCGGACTGGACCACGTCGAGGAGCTGGGGACCACGATGGATGCGATCGCCCGCGAAAAGGCGGGGGTCTTCCGCGCCGCCCGACCGGCACTGATCGGCCCGTGCGACGAGGATGCCGGCCGCGCGCTGGCGGAAGCGGCGCGCGAGACCGGGGCGGTGCTTCACGACGCGGTGGAAGAGATCGCTCTCTCCGACATCCGTGTCTCCCTCGCGGGCACCCGATTCGGGCTCGCCACTCCGGGACGCCGTTACTCGATCGATATGCCGCTGCCCGGTGCGCACCAGGCCGCGAACGCGGCGCTGGCGGCCCGCGCCGCCGAGCTCCTCGAGTCCGACTTTCCGGTTCTCGATGCGGCGGCGATCCAACGAGGGATCGCCGCCACTCGCTGGCCCGGCCGCCTCGAGAAATTGTCGGTTCGGGACCGAGTCGTCCTCCTCGACGGCTGCCACAACCCTCAGGGCGCCCGGGCGCTCGCGCAGTTCCTCCAGGATTGCGGGTTGTCGGGGCGCGCGAGACTCGTCTTCGGCGCCATGGCGGATAAGGACGTCGAACTGATGGCGCACCTTCTCTTTCCGGCGGCGGCAAGCATCCGGCTCGTTGCAGCGCCTTCGCCGCGAGGGGCGACCCTGGCGGAGCTCGTCCGTCGCACGGCGGCCATGCGGATGGATGCCATTCCGAGCGAGAGCCTCGAGGCGGCGCTCGCCGATCTCCTGCGTGAGTCGGATCCGGCCCCTATAATCGTGGCCGGCTCGCTCTACCTCGTTGGCGAGGCCCGGTCGCTTCTTCTGTCCGGAAGACTCGAGGA
>DASXTN010000259.1:0-2122 GCA_036505435.1 Thermoanaerobaculia bacterium
ATCGGAACGAAGGCGGCCATCTACTACGCGATCGAGATCCCGGCCCGCAGAGACGTGACGCTCCGGCTCCGCCTGTCGTCTGAAGAGGAGGCTCCCCCGGACGCCTTCGACAACGAATTCGAGCGCATCTTCGAGGATCGCAAACGGGAGGCGGGCGCGTTCTACGAAACCAGGCTGCCGCACAGGCTGACCGCCGAGGAGCAGCAGGTTGCGCGGCAGGCGTATGGCGGACTCCTCTGGACGAAGCAGTTCTTCCACTTCGCCGTCAAGGACTGGCTCGAAGGCGACCCATCGCAGCCCGCGCCTCCGGCGAGCCGGAAGACCGGGCGCGACAGTGCCTGGACGCACCTCTACAACCGCGACGTGATTTCGATGCCGGACAAGTGGGAGTACCCGTGGTACGCGTCGTGGGACCTGGCCTTTCACATGATTCCCTTCGCGCGGCTCGATCCGGATTTCGCCAAGGAGCAGCTCGTCCTCCTCCTTCGGGAGTGGTACATGCACCCCAACGGCCAGATCCCCGCGTACGAGTTCGCGTTCGGCGATGTGAATCCGCCGGTGCACGCGTGGGCGGCGTGGCGCACCTACAAGCTGACCGGAGCAAAGGGCTCGCGCGACCGCGTCTTCCTCGGACGCGTCTTCCAGAAGCTGCTCTTGAACTTCACGTGGTGGGTCAACCGAAAGGACCCGGAGGGGAAGAACCTTTTCGCGGGAGGATTTCTCGGCCTCGACAACATCGGTGTCTTCGACCGCTCGAGCGAGCTCCCAACGGGAGGACACCTCGCGCAAGCCGACGGCACCGCATGGATGGCGTTCTATTGCCTGACGATGCTCTCGATGGCGCTCGAGCTCGCGAGCGAGGACCCGGCTTACGAGGACGTCGCCTCGAAGTTCTTCGAGCACTTCGTCGCGATCACGGACTCCATGAACACGCTCGGCGGCTCGGGCCTGTGGGACGACACCGACGGCTTCTACTACGACCAGCTTCACGTCGACGGGCGCAAGTTTCCTCTGAGGCTCCGCTCGATGGTCGGCGTCGTCCCGCTCTTCGCGGTCGAGGTCCTCGAGGAGTCCGTCATCGAGCGGCTGCCCGGCTTCCGCAAACGCATGCAGTGGTTCCTGGACAACCGCGGCGACCTCGCCCGCCACATCTCGTACATGGAACGGAAAGTCGGCGGCGCTCATCGCCATAGGCTTCTCGCGGTCCCCTCGCGCGACCGACTCGAGAGGGTGCTCGGTTACGTCCTGGACGAGAGCGAATTCCTTTCGCCGCACGGGATCCGGGCGCTTTCGCGCGTCTACGGCGAGAAGCCGTACACGTTCACGGTGGAAGGCGACGAGTACCGCGTCGCGTACGATCCCGGAGAGTCCACGACGGGTGTTTTCGGAGGCAACTCGAACTGGCGCGGACCCGTCTGGTTCCCGATGAACTATCTCCTCATCGAGTCGCTCGAGCGCTATTACCACTTCTACGGAAGCGAGCTCACGATCGAGATGCCTCGCGGTTCCGGGCGCCGGATGAATCTCCGCGAGATCGCGCTCGATCTCGCGCGACGCCTCTCCTCGTCATTTCTGCCCGACGAGAACGGCCGGCGGCCGTGTCACGGAGAGGACGAACGGTTCGCGAAAGATCCGCACTGGAAAGACCTCGTCCTCTTCTACGAGTACTTCCACGGCGAGACGGGACGGGGCCTTGGCGCCTCCCACCAGACCGGCTGGACGGCGCTGGTGCTGCGGTTGCTCAAGGACGTCGCCCGCTCGCGGTAGATTCACCGCGCTGCCTATGATCGCCGCCCGCTAGAACTGCCCGAAAAGCTCCCGAGCTTCCAAAGGGCCGGCGCACCCGCGCCGGCCCTTCTTTCGTAGATAGAGTTGCGCAATGGCCCGTCCTGGCGTCCTCTCCGGCGGCTTCGGCCGGCTTCCCCGCGGCGACCGCCGAGGCGGGCGCGGTCGCGTCCGGCAGGATGAGAAAAAGCGCACGCCGCCTCCGTTCAAGGTCGTCATGCGCGACGCGGCGGAGCTCGTCCGGGCGCGCAAAGGTCGTCTCGCGCTCGGCTTCGGACTGCTCGCCATCAACCGGATCTGCGGCCTCGTCCTGCCCGGCACGACGAAGTTTCTGCTC
>DASXTN010000260.1:0-6715 GCA_036505435.1 Thermoanaerobaculia bacterium
CCGACGGACGATTTCTCGTGTTGGTCCGGGCCACCGAAGAGCCTCCGCCTCCGCTGACGCTCGTTTTCCACTGGACCGAGATGCTCAAGAAATGACGCTGTCTGCCGGCTCGCGGCTCGGCCCCTACGAGATCCTGGCGCCTCTCGGCGCGGGAGGAATGGGCGAGGTCTACCGTCGCCTTCGCTGGCTCCAAGACCCGCCCTTCGGGCAGCAGGCCGCGGCTCCTCCGGATGCGGAAGCTGTCGGCGCGGGCGGTTGCTTCGCGACCGGCGCCGAGAGTTTCAAACGGGAGTCGCGGCGCTCCGGCTCATGACACTTCCTGCCGGCACCAGGCTCGGTCCTTATGAGGTCCTCTCCCCCTTGGGAGCCGGAGGCATGGGCGAGGTGTACCGGGCGCGGGACATGCGTCTCGATCGGACCGTCGCGATAAAGGTGCTGCCGCAGCATTTGTCTTCGAACCCCGACGTGCGTCAGCGCTTCGAGAGAGAAGCCAAGACCATCTCGCAGCTTTCGCATCCTCACATCTGCGCGCTCTACGACGTGGGGAGAGAAGGCGAGACCGAGTACCTGGTCATGGAGCTGCTGGAGGGGCAGACGATGTCGGAGCGGCTGGCAAAGGGGCCCCTGCCTCTCGAGCAGATGCTGCGCCACGGCATCGAGATCGCCGACGCGCTCGACAAGGCGCACCGGCAGGGGATCGTCCATCGGGATCTGAAGCCGTCCAACGTCATGCTGACCAAGTCGGGCGTGAAGCTGCTGGATTTTGGTTTGGCCAAGGCGATCGAGCCATCGGCGCCGATGCCGTTGACCTCTCTTCCGACGCAGGCATCGCCCGTGACCCAGGCGGGCACGGTACTGGGGACCTTCCAGTACATGGCGCCGGAGCAGCTCGAAGGAAAGGAAGCCGACGCGCGCAGCGACATCTTCGCCTTCGGCGCGCTGCTTTACGAGATGGGGACGGGGACGAAGGCGTTCTCCGGCACCACGCAGGCGTCCCTGATGGGTGCGATCTTGCACACGGAGCCGCCGCCGATCTCGCAGGTCCAGCCGATGACGCCCCAGGCCCTCGACCGCGTCGTGAAGACCTGCCTCGCCAAGGATCCGGAGGATCGGTGGCAGAGCGCGGCGGACATCAAACGCGAGCTGCGTTGGCTCGGCGACGGATCGCAGGCGACAGCCGTTGCGGCGGCTCCCGCGGCCCGCGGGTCATGGCTTCCGTGGACGATCGCGGCCCTCGCGGTCGTCGTGGCCACGGGTCTCGCCGTTCGCTCGCGCGGCTCGGCGCCGGCGGCGGCGGAACGGATGCAGCTCGCCATCGTGCCGCCCGAGCGGACGGTGCTCACCGAGTTCTTCGCTGTCTCACCCGACGGGAAGAAGCTCGCGTTCGTCGGAATCGCCGGCGGCAAGTCGCTGCTGCGCATCCGCGACCTCGGCTCCGACGAGGTTCGAGCGCTTGCGGGCACGGATTCAGCGGAGACAGTGTTCTGGTCGCCGGACGGCCGGTCGCTCGGCGTCGTGGCGCGCGGCAAGCTCCGGCGCATCGATCTCGCCACGGGCTCGATTGAGATCCTCTGCGACGCCTCGGCCGGCCGCGGCGGGGACTGGGGACCCAAGGGAGAAATCCTCCTCGCGCAGAAGTCCGTCGGTGCGATCTATCGGGTTCCGGCGTCGGGCGGACCGGCCATCGCGGCGACGACGCTCGAGAAAGGCGACCTCTTGCACCGGTGGCCTCAGTTCCTGCCCGACGGACGACGCTTTCTCTTTTTCGCCAAGACGGAGAAGCCGGAAACAACGGGGACCTACCTCGCCTCTCTCGGTGCGCCCGGCCGTAAGCTTCTCCTCCGGAACGGAGCGACCGGCGTCTTCGTGCCGCCCGAGACTCTCCTCTTCGTGAGAGGCGAGGCGCTCCTTGCGCAGCGCCTCGATCTGGACCGCGGAGAGCTGACGGGCGAGCCGGAGACGGTGATACATCCGGTCAGGCGCGGCGAATTGGGGTCGTTCCGGGACCTCTTCACCACGTCCACCTCCGGAATCGCCGTCTTCCGGTCTGGCAGCGCGGAGCGACGGTTGACCTGGGTCGACCGCCGAGGCAACGTCCTCAAGACTGTTGGGCCGCCCGGCGTGGTCATGAACGTGAGCCTTTCTCCCAACGATCGCGAGGGCGGGTTCACCGTTCGCTCGATGGAGACGGGCATCGACACGGTCTGGATCATCGACTTCGACCGCGACGTGACGACTCCCTTCGCGGAACCCGGGTTCATGCCGACCTGGACGCCCGACGGCGACTCCATCTTCTATAGCTATCGAGGTGAGACCTACGAAATCCGCCGCAAAGCAATGCGAGGCGACCCGAAGGAAGAGTCGATCGGCGTCGTCGATAACTTCGCTACGCCCCACGGTATCTCCTCCGACGGGCGCTACCTGCTCTACACGAGAATGAGAGGCAACTTCGATGTCGGAGTGAAGGATCTCCAGGGCCATGGTAAGCCGCAGATCCTTCTTGGAAGCGAGTTCGCCGAACTCATGCCGCACTTCTCGCCTGACGGCCGCTGGTTCGTCTACAGTTCGGACGAGCCAGGTCAGTCCGAGATCTTCGTGCGGCGATTTCCGATGACCGACGAGAAGTGGCGGATCTCGACGGCGGGCGGCGAACAGCCGATCTGGAGCAGGGACGGCAAGGAGATCTTCTTCATCGCGCTCGACGACAGGCTCATGGCGGTTCCCGTATCGACCGGGTCATCATTTTCTTCCGGCACTCCTCAACTCCTCTTTCGAAGTGGCCTGAAACTCGACGTCGTCGGCAACCAGTACGCCGCGTCGGCCGATGGGCAACAGTTCCTGATGGTGGTCCCGACCCAGGATCTCGACGCCGAGCCCTTCCGCGTCCTCCTGAACTGGCGGTCGAGGCCATGAGTCTCTCGCCCGGCTCCCGTCTCGGCCCCTACGAGGTTCTCGCGCCACTCGGTGCGGGAGGGATGGGCGAGGTCTATCGGGCGCGCGACGGCAAGCTCGGCCGCGAGGTCGCGATCAAGGTGCTGCCGGCGGAGTTCGCGACGGACGCCGATCGTCTCGCCCGCTTCGAACGTGAGGCGCGGGCGCTGGCCGCTCTGAACCATCCGAACATCGCCGCGATCTATGGGCTCGAGGACGCCGCGGGAACGCGCTTCCTCGTTCTGGAGCTCGTCCCGGGCGAGACGCTCGCGGAGCGGCTCGCGGCGGGACCATTGCCGGTGGAGGAGGCCTTCGTACTGTGCCGGCAGATCGCCGAAGCGCTCGAAACGGCGCACGCGTCGGGCATCGTCCATAGAGACTTGAAGCCCGCAAACATCAAGGTCACCCCTTCCGGCAAGGTGAAGGTCCTCGACTTCGGTCTGGCGAAGGCGTTCGGCGCGGAGTCTGCGCCTGCACGGGATCTTTCGCATTCGCCGACGGTGACCTCCGGTGGCACTCGTCAGGGCATCGTGCTGGGCACCGCGGCGTACATGTCCCCCGAGCAAGCGCGCGGCAAACCCGTCGACAGGAGGACCGACGTCTGGTCGTTCGGTTGCGTGCTCTTCGAAACGCTCTCGGGCCGGAAGCCCTTCGATGGGGAGACGGTCTCGGACATCATGGTCTCGGTCCTTTCGCGAGAGCCCGACTGGAGCGCGCTGCCGGCCGCGACGCCGGTTCGAATCCGAGAGCTGTTGCGCCGTTGCCTGCGAAAGGACCCGGAACGGCGACTGCACGACGTCGCCGACGCTCGGATCGAGATCGAAGACGCCGCGGACGAGCCAGGGGCCGTCCCGGCCCCCGAGTCGACAATCGCGGAGAGGCCGCGGCGCGGCCGTGCGTGGGCTCTGCTCGCGGCGGCGATCGTCTCCGCCCTCATCGCGACGTTCGTCACGTGGCGCCTCGCGCATCCCGCGGTCGCCCCCGGCCCGCCCCAGATCGCGGCGTTGGCGCGGATCACGGCTCCTACGGGTCGCGCGGAATGGCCGACCTGGTCGCCGGACGGAAACATTCTCGCGTACGCCTCGGATCGGAGCGGGGACTTCGAGATCTACGTGCGCCGCGGCGAGGGTGGCCAGGACATCGACGTCACGAACGACCGCGCCCAGGACATCCAGCCCGCCTTCTCGCCCGACGGCAACTCGATCGCCTTCATCTCGACGCGAAGCTCGAAGACCGGCCTCATCAAGATCGGGGGAACGCTGTCGCGCAATACCCGCACCTACGGCGGCGACCTGTGGGTAGTTCCGTCGCTGGGAGGTCCCGCGCGGAGGTTGGCCTCGGACGCTAACTATCCGACCTGGAGGCCGGACGGCCGGGGAATCCTGTACGTGTTCGGCCCCGAGTCCCATCGCGCGATCATGGAGGTGTCTTCCGAGGGCGGGACGCCCCGCGCGATCCTTTCCAGCGGAGAGTCGAGCTGGGAGATCGACTGGATCGGGTGCTCCCCCGACGGCCGCTGGGTGAGCTTCGAAGACCAGCTCGAAGACGTCTTTCTGATCCCCGCTGCGCGAGGCAAGCCCGCGAGGGTCCTGACGGGATTCAGCCACGGGTGGGACGCCTCGTCCCGCCACCTGTGGGCGCTCGCACGGGACCCAAAGGGAGGCACGCGCATCCAGCGCTTCGAGATCGATCCGGATCACGGAAAGGTGCAAGGCGCGCCGACGACCGCTGGGCTCGTGACCGCGTACCTGCGCGATCTCGCGGTCTCGCGCGACGGGCGCCGCATCGTCGTGGCGGAGGAAGAGACCTCCCGGAATCTCACCCGGCTTCCGCTCGCCCCGGGAGGCGGAGCTCCGGCGGGACCCGAAGAGCCGCTCTCGAGCGGGCGTGTGTTAGACAGCTATCCCAGGGTCTCCTCGGACGGCCAGCGGATCGCGTACGTCAGCGACATCCTCGGCCGCATCGAGGTGTGGATCCTCGATCTTGAGACGCGGCAGCGCCGTCGCCTCGAGCTGCCCGGCGAGGACACGGCGGAGATCTCGCCGGACTGGATGCCGAACGCCAGTGAAGTCGTCGCGGTCCGCTACCTGTCGGGGGGCGTCGATTCCGTGTGGATCGCGGCTCTGGACGGCAGTCGGGCCGAAGAGCTTCTCCGCGGCGGGCATCGCGGCGCCGCTCAGGTGCGCGCCGCTCCGGACGGACGCTCGCTTCTGGTGTCGTCGATCTACGGCACCGAGCAGCTCGGCCGGTTCGATCTCGCCTCTCGCAAGGTGACACGGGTGATGAAGATTGACGCGTTCGACGCGGAATGGTCTCCGGATGCCCACTCGATCTCGGTCACGGCGCTGAAGGACGGCACGACCCAGCTCTTTCGGATGCCCGCCTCGGGTGGGCCCATTCAGCAGCTGACGACCGGCTACGAGCGGATGCGGCATCCATTCTTCTCGCCCGACGGCAAGTGGATCTACATCCAGCCGAGCCATCGCAACATCTTCCGAGTTCGCGTCGAAGGCGGTCCGCTCGAGCAGGTCACACGATTTCCGGAGGCGGGACTCTTTCTCGAAGAGCCGACCATCTCTCCCGACGGAAAGTACCTCGTCTACTGCCGCGAGAACGGCGGGTCCTCGCTCTGGCTCATGACACTCCAGGACGGAGCCGGTAAAAGGTGACCCTCGCGGCCGGCTCGCGTTTGGGTCCCTACGAGATCCTCTCGCCCATCGGCGCGGGCGGGATGGGCGAGGTGTACAAGGCGAAGGACACGCGGCTTGGGCGCGAAGTGGCGATCAAGGTTCTGCCGGAGGTCCTCGCGTCGGACCGCGATCGGCTCTCTCGGTTCGAGGGAGAGGCGCGCTCCGCCTCCGCCCTCAATCACCCCAACATCGTCACGATCTACGACATCGGCAGGACCGACTCCGTCTCCTACATATCGATGGAGCTCGTCGCCGGGCGAACCCTGCGCGAGATTCTCGCGGAAGGGCCGGTCCCACTGAAGCGTCTTCTCTCCGTAGCGGGTCAAGTCGCCGACGGGCTGGCGCGGGCCCACGAGGCGGGGATCGTCCATCGGGACCTGAAGCCCGAGAACGTGATGGTCACGCGCGATGGGCACGTGAAGATCCTCGACTTCGGCCTCGCGAAGCTCGTCCCGCAGCAGGGATTCGATGCCTCGGAGTTTCCGACGGCGATCGAGCCCACCCGACCGGGCGTCGTGTTGGGCACCGTCGGCTACATGTCTCCGGAGCAGGCGAGCGGGAAGCCGCTCGACTACCGTTCCGATCAGTTCTCGCTGGGCTCGATCGTCTACGAGATGGCCGCCGGCAAGCGCGCCTTCTCCCGCGGCACCGCGGCCGAGACGCTCGTGGCCGTCATCCGAGACGAGCCCGAGCCGCTCCAATCCTTTGCGCCCTCGATCCCCCTTGCTCTGCGCTGGGTGATCGAGCGCTGCATGGCCAAGGATCCGCAGGAGCGCTACGCCGCGACGCGCGACCTCGCGCGCGACCTGGCGCACCTGAGAGACCATGCCTCGGAAGTTTCGGCGGAGTCGGTCGCGGGTCGCGTGGTTCCCGCGCGCCGGCGCCGGTGGCTCGTGCCGGCGCTCCTCGCCGGACTGCTCCTTGCCGCATTGCTCGCCTCGTTCGCCGCTCTGCGTCTGCGCCGCGAGACCGCCGCTTCGCCGAACGCGGTGCGGTTTGCGATCTCGATTCCTCCCGGCACGACCTACTCGCCCGGGGAGGTCTCTCGAGGCTTCTCGGTTTCTCCCGACGGAACTCGGGTCGTGATCGAGGCC
>DASXTN010000261.1:0-5004 GCA_036505435.1 Thermoanaerobaculia bacterium
TACGGAGAGCTCAAGATCTTCTCGGGCCGGGCCCACCCGGCTCTCGCCCGCGAGATCTGCGAGTACCTCGGAATCGGCCTGGGGCAGATCACTCTCTACAATTTCTCGGACGGAGAGAACTACTGCCAGATCGACGAGAACGTGCGGGGCGCCGACGTCTTCGTCGTCCAGCCGACGTCGTCCCCCGTCAACGACCACGTCATGGAGCTCCTCATCCTGCTGGACGCCTTCCGACGCTCATCGGCGTCGCGGATCACGGCCGTCATGCCCTACTTCGGCTACGCGAGACAAGACAAGAAGGACAAGCCGCGCGTCCCGATCGCGGCGAAGCTCATGGCGGACCTGCTGACCGCCTCGGGAGCCGACCGGATCCTTGCGATGGACCTCCACACGCTCCAGATCCAGGGGTTCTTCAACATCCCTGTGGACCACCTCTTCGCGGCGCCGGTCCTTCTCGACGCGATTCGCGAGATGGGCCTCGACGATCTCGTCATAGTCTCACCCGACGTCGGCGGCGTCGCGCGCGCCCGGGCGATCGGGAAGCGTCTCGGCGCGTCGCTGGCGATCATCGACAAGCGGCGCGGTGGCCCGAACGAAACCGAGGTCTTGAACGTGGTCGGCGAGGTCGAGGGCCGGAACGTTTTGATCTTGGACGACATGATTGACACCGCGGGGACTCTCATTCAAGCGGAGGAGGCGCTCCGCGAGCAGGGCGCCCGGCGGACCTTTGCGGCTGCGGTCCATGCGGTGTTTTCCGGGCCGGCCCGCGAGAGGATCGAGGCCTCGAAGCTCGAGAAGCTCTTCGTGACGAACACGATTCCGCTCGACGAAGCGATGAAACACTGTTCGAAGATCCACACCCTTTCGGTCGCGCCCCTGCTCGGCGAGGCGATTCAGAGGATTCACGAGGGCGCTTCCGTTTCGTCCCTTTTTGTGTAGAATGCTGCGTTTTTCTCGGCTTGAGGAAGAATCGGGGTCTGATCCCGAAGGGGTCAGATTCCGCTCAGAGGAAAGAACATGAAGACCATCGAGCTCACCGTCGAACGGCGGGCAACGAAGGGAAAAAACGCCGCGCGCCGGACACGCGCGAACGGGAAGATTCCAGCCGTCGTCTACGGCGCGGGGCGGGACACCGTCCCGATCACCGTCGACGCTCGGTCCCTGTCCGACGCCTTCCGCGGCGGAGCGGGGGAGAATGCGATTTTCCTGCTCAAGCTCCAGGGCTCCGATCAGACCCGCCACGCGATGATTCGGGACCTCCAGCGCGACCCGCTTTCGCGCCGTACGATGCATCTCGACTTCGTTCGCGTGCTCATGGACACCAAGATTCGGGTTCGGGTGCCGGTCGAAATCGTCGGTGTCGCCAAGGGTGTCAAAACGGACGGCGGGATCCTGGATTTCGTCACCCGCGAGATCGAGATCGAATGCCTTCCCGGAAACATCCCCGAGCATCTTCCCGTGGACGTGACGGAGCTCTCGATCGGAGACGCGCTGCGCGTGTCTGACGTGCCGGCCCCCGAAGGGGTCGAAGTGGTGGATGATGCCGAGAAGGTCGTCCTCCACGTCGCGCATCCGGCGCACGAGGAAGTCCCCGCGCCTCCGGAGATCGAGGCGGTCGCCGAAGAGCCCGCCGAGCCGGAGGTCCTCCGCAAGGGCAAGGCGGCGACCGAGGAAGAGGGAGAAGAGAAGAAGGAGAAGTAACGCCTGCGCGCGATTGTCGGCCTCGGCAACCCGGGAGACCGTTACGAAGACACCCGCCACAACGCGGGTTTCCAGGTTGTCGAGAAGCTGGCGGCCGAAGAAGGCATCCGGATGCGGTCGCGCGAAGGAAAGTCGCGGGTCGGCCGCGGTCGAGTCGCGGGAGAAGGCGTCATGCTCGCTCTCCCGCAGACTTATATGAACGCCTCGGGCGAGGCGGTTCGAGCTCTTTGCGAACGAAATGGCATCGGTCCCGACGAGCTGTGCGTCGTGTTCGACGACATCGATCTGCCGCTCGGCGTCCTGCGGATGCGAGCCCGCGGGTCGGCCGGAGGGCAGAAGGGCATGAAGTCGATCATCGAGCGCCTCGGAACGACCGAATTCGCGCGGCTTCGCGTGGGAGTGCGGGGCGAGCACTATTCTCGCGGGCGCGACGAGCTTTCGGACTACGTCCTCGAGCCGTTCGGGCGCGCCGAGCAGGAGCTCTTCGAGGCGAGTCTCGAACGCGCGGTCGCGGCGCTCCGAGTCTGGCTCACGGAAGGGATCGATGCAGCCATGAGGCTCGCGAACAGAAAACCATCCTCTCCCGACCCCGAGGGTCGGGATTGACATCCACGAGGAGGAACGAATGAGGCTCTACGACATCGTCGCTCTGGTCACTCCCGACCTGACCGACGAGGACGCCCAGAAAGTGGCGGCCGAATACCGAAAGATTCTTTCCGATGGAGGCGCTGAGATCGTCAAGGACGAGACCTGGGGGCGGCGGCGGCTCGCCTTCCCGATCCTTCGAAAGAAGGAGGCCTATTATCACTACTTCCAGGTCTCCGCGGAGCCGGCGCTCGTCGCCGAGACCGAGCGCCGCATGAAACTGTCGGATCAGGTCCTCCGGCACCTGGCCGTTCGTGCCGACGTCGAGCTGAAGCGCGCTGCGAAGTCTGCCGCCCGGCAGAGGGAGAAGGCGGCGCGCCGTCCGCCCCGTCCGCCGGCGGTCCCCGCAACGAGCGCGCCCGCCGAAGCTTCGCAGACGGCCGAGAAGGGAGAGGCGTCATGAGTCCCGCCCCGCGCGGGGGTACCCGGTCCGCAGCCGCAGGACGCGAGGGCAAGACCGCTGCCCGCAAGAAGTTCTTCGTCCGTCGCCGGAAGGTCTGCAAGTTTTGCGCGGAGCATCTCGAGTACGTCGACTGGAAGGACGTCAAACTCCTCCAGTCGTTCATCCCGGAGCGCGGAAAGATCTTGCCGAGGCGGATCTCAGGAACGTGCGCCCTGCACCAGAGAAAGCTCCAGACCGCCATCAAGCGGGCGCGCTCGATCGCCCTGTTGCCGTACGCGACCGATTAGCCGGGAAACCGGAAACGACCGAGAACGGGACGACGCTCTGATCCCCGTTTTCCTTTTTCCGTTTCCCGTTTTCCGGCCCGGCACGTGATGGAGGCCAACCAGGCCGACGAATCGGTATCGGCCGACCACCCGCATCGGGCCGCGCTCGAGATCGCAGCCGCGGCGTGTCTGTCGGCGCTCTCGTTCGCTCTTTTTCTCCTTCTACCGCTCATCGGCGCGATCGGACTGCCTCTCGCCGGGGTTCCGACGGTGCGGCTGGCGCACCGTCTCGGTGGCCTTTCCGCGCTGATTGCGTCGGCGCTCGCCGGGGCGCTCGTCGCCGGCGTCGCTGTCGCGGCGGGGGACGCCGCCGGTTGGGCACGTGGAGCGCTCGCCGCCGCGATAGCAGCTCTCCCGGCCCTCTTCGCCGGTTTTTCACGGCGCACCGGAAAGCCTTCGTATGCCTACCTGCTGCTCTGCGTCGCAGGCGCGGCGCTCGTCGCCGGTTCCTTTCTCGGGGACGCGGCTCACGCGGGGCGACCGGTGGGGCAAGAGATCGCGAAGGAGTTCGATCGGATGATCCCGGCCGCACTCGCGTCCTACGGCCGCTCGGGGATGGACCGGGACGCGGTCGTCCGGGTACGGGCGACGCTCGAAGCGGCTCGCGAGTTCAGCCGACGGTATTGGGCAGGGCTGCTCGGTCTCCTCTGGGTCTTCTCCGCCGGGATCACGTTCTACGCCGGCGCACGGAGCGCGAGGCCCGCTCCATCGGCCGAGGCGGCACGCTTCGAGAGGTTCCGAGTTCCGGCGGCCGTCGCGCCCCTCTTCGTGGCGGCGGGTGCGGGATCGGTCTTTCTCAGCCCGCCGATGAAACCTCTTGCCGGAAGCATTCTGCTGCCGCTCTCTGCCTTGTATTTCGTGGCGGGGCTCTCTATCATCTGCCACTTCGCTCGGAGGTGGTTCCGGTTCTGGCTTCTCCGGGTTGGTCTTTACACCCTGGTGGCCTATTTCCCGATGAACGTTGGGGTGGCGCTCCTGGGGTTGTTCGACTGGTACGTGGATTTTCGCCGCAGAGGCGCAGGAGCGATCGAAAAGCGATGAAAGTCATTCTGGCCGACGACGTCCGGGGACTCGGGCACCGCGGAGAGACGGTTGCGGTAAAGCCGGGTTTCGCGCGCAACTACCTCTTTCCGCAAGGTCTCGCGTGGGAGGCCACGACGGCGAACATGCGCCGGCTGTCGGAAGAGAAGAAGAAGTACGACGAGAAGTCTCTGAAGGAGAAGGCCGTCGCCGAGCAGGTCTCGCACCGCATAGAGGGCTTGACGCTCGTCGTCAGCAAGAAGGCGGGTGAGGGAGATGTCCTCTATGGATCCGTCACTCCCACGGATATCGCCGACGCCCTCGCGGAGCGGGGCATCGAGGTCGACCGGCGGCGAATCGAGCTCGCGGAGCCGATCAAGCGACTCGGCGAGCACACCGTACACGTCCGACTCCACCGCGACGTCGTCGCGGTTCTCACGGTCGACGTGCAGCCCGCGGCTCCGGCGACCGCCTGACTTCGGGTCACGGAACGGCCGTCGGGACGGGACGAGGCGTCGGAGGCGCTCCGGAGGGAGGAGGCTGTCCTTCCTCCGTTTCGCCTTTCTTGGGCAGATAGAACGACCGCTGGAGCGACCACGGCAGGCGCGTGATCTCCTCCCAGCGCGGCGAGTACTCTTCGGTGGGCTGGGAGCCCGAGACGAACGTCTCCAGGATCGGACGGGGACTCTGCGGCGTGGCTTTCAACCCGGTGTCGTAGTCGACCGCGGTGAAGATTACGTTCGGGGGCGCGTCGAAGTCTTCCTTCAGGTCGATTCGCCCCTGCTCCTTCATCTTCTCGACGACCCGGATCCAGATCGGCAGCGCCGCATGCGCCCCGTCCATCCCCTTGCCGAGACTCGCCGTCTTCAGATCGTTGCCGGTCCAGACGCCGATCGTGTAACGCGGCGT